>JAZFSL010000001.1:0-2287 GCA_036446135.1 Rhodospirillales bacterium
ACGCCCGCGGCAAAGCCCGCAGCCAGGGCCGTCAGTACAATCCTAATAAACATGGGATACCCCTTTAGTGGCAGGGAAACGAAAGCGCGTGGCGTCCGTCGTGGGCAGCGTCATGAATGGTCGACGAATGGGCAAAACCCACACCAAAAACAATAAACGCGCCGAACAACAAGGCGAGAACGCCAGGCAGCAGGCGCGAAGCGTCAATCGCCGGAACTGGGATGGCAGATAGTTTTGATTTGCTCGACATGGTCAATAACCTTCGTTGCGGTTATGGCAGTTTCAACCGGGTTTCAATTGGTCGAATCGTCACCGCTACGGTTTTTACCGCACCTCCGGAATCCCCCGTCCCGCAGGTTCGCGATGTTAAGGACGGCAGGTCTCCTGGCTTGCGGTTCTTCGTTTTCTGCCGCCTTTCCGGTTTCCCAGTGGCATTGTTGGCACGAAAACTCACCGCCTACAGTTGCGGGGGCAGCCACGGTTGAAAGTCCCTTCAAGGTCGACTTTGCCGCGTTCCCTTTTGATCCCCAGGCTTTGTCGCCCTCAGGGGAACCATCCAGATCGAAATATAAATCGCCGCCATGGCCGTCGTCAATCGCCTTAATTCGCGGTCTTGCACTTTAAACCGCTATAATTTTGCCACAAATCATCATTAGGGATGGTCCGGAAACTTTCCTAATAGCCGTTTGAATGCCTTAAAAGGGTTAAAAAGGAGCCGTCGATGCCCAATACCATCGCCCTTGTCGATGATGACCAGAATATTCTGGCCTCGCTGTCCGCCGCCTTGGAGGACGAGGGCTATCACGTCGAAACCTATGCCGACGGCGTTGAGGCGCTGGACGGGATCACGCGGCGCCCCGTCGATCTGGCGATCCTCGACATCAAGATGCCACGCATGGACGGCATGGAACTGCTGAGCAGCCTGCGCCAGAAAAATAACCTGCCGGTGATCTTTTTAACCTCCAAGGACGACGAGGTTGACGAGGTCATGGGGCTGCGCCTGGGCGCCGACGACTATATCAAAAAACCGTTTTCCCAGCGCCTGCTGCTGGAACGCATCCGTGCTGTCCTGCGCCGCCATGAACTGGGCGGCCAGGAACAACCCGACAAGGACGTGCTGCGCCGCGGCGAGTTAGTTCTCGACCCGGCCCGGCATCTGTGCACATGGGGTGAGCAGGGGGTCAACCTGACGGTAACCGAATTCCTGCTGATCGAAGCCCTGGCGCGGCGTCCCGGCCACGTCAAAAACCGCGACCAGTTGATCGATGCCGCCTACGGTGAAAATATCTACGTTGACGACCGGACCATCGACAGCCACGTCAAGCGCCTGCGCCGGAAGTTCAAGGAAGTCGACAAGGAATTTGCCGAGATCGAGACTCTCTATGGTGTCGGTTACAGGTACCGTGGAACGTGATCCCGCCTTAAGTAAATGACAGAATCATGGGGGGGCAAAACAAACAAACCGAGGCGCTAGAAAAGACTAAGAAACGGCGCGTATTTTCACCGCTGACGCGGCGCATCCTGGCCGTCAACATTTTGGCGTTGGGCATTCTGGGCGCCGGTCTTCTATATCTGGGCGAATACCGGAAAAACCTGATCGAGGCGGAAATCAAAGCGCTGGCGGGGCAAGCGCAAATGTTCGCCGCCGCCCTCGGCGAAGGCGCCGTCGCCACTAGCTCTTCCGGGCAGCAACTGGTATCGGAAATAGCCGACAGGATCGTCCGCCGGCTGGTCGAGACGACCCACACCCGGGCCCGGCTGTTTAGCACCAACGGTGTCATCGTCGCCGATTCCAGGCGGCTCATAAACCCGGGGCGTCTGGTCCAGGTCGAGGAACTGCCACCGCCGGACGATGGTAGCCGCGTGTTATCTGCCGTGCTCGATATCTATGACCGGCTGATGCGCCACCTGATGCGGCAGGAAACTCTAAAGGTCTATCGGGAACCGATCCGCCAGCACGCCACCGATTATCCGGAAGTCGTCGATGCCCTGGGTGGCGAAACGGTGGCAACGACATGGAGCGCCGGCAGCGACCACATGGTCCTCAGCGTCGCCGTGCCGGTACAGCGCTACAAACATGTCCTCGGCGCTTTGATGCTGACCAGGGGGTCGCAGTCCATCGACCAAGCGGTGCTGGAAGTCCGCATCAATATCCTGGAAATTTTTGCTGTCGCGTTGGCGGTCACGGTATTGTTGTCGATGTATCTGGCGCGCACCATCGCGCGTCCCATTCACCGTTTGGCCTTGGCCGCCGAACGGGTGCGCACGGATCACGGCCGCCAGAAAA
>JAZFSL010000002.1:0-3450 GCA_036446135.1 Rhodospirillales bacterium
AAGAAAACGGCGTCCGGTGATTTTTTGTGCAAGGCGCCCAACTGCCGCACGTCGGCGTCAGGCCCGAATTGGTGGACCACCAGATCACCCACCTCGGGACTGAAATACGCGACTTTTTCTTGGGACGCCACGGGAAAACAGAGATCCAGGCCGAGCGCCCCGTAAAGACCCACATAGTTGACGAAAAAAAAATTCCCCGGCTTAAAGGCCTGCCACAGATCGTGCCGGGGATGGGTCGAGATGACCGGGCGCGTTTCATCGAAGGGATAAATTCGGGCCCGGGAAATTTCCTCTTTGACGCTAGGCGAAAACGCATAACCGTTGCTGAACTGGGTGTTAATTCTGATCAAATAAACGCCGCCCTGAACGACGATCACCGCTGCGATCACCGCCAATAGAGCCGGAATTTTGAGGTTGGATTTCGACACCGTCACCGCGATAACGACGAACCCGGCGGCGCTCATCGCCAACAGGATGGCGCGGGGCGAATCCCAATCAAGGGTGCCGGCGACAAAAATGGTCGCGCCAAGTACGACCGTCACTGCCAGCGCGGCGAATTGGGCAACCTGGGCCAGAAAACGGCGTTCCTTATCAAAAGCCTCGGCCCCGGCATCGGCGGCATTGACGATTCGTTGGATTCCAAACCCGGCGATCAGGCAGAGAAGAACTTTCGGCAGCACCAACAGAAGACCCAGGTGGCGCAAGTACGACACGCCCGGAATATAATACAGCGCATAAGCCACCAGTGAATAGCGCCCCCAAGTGAGGACCAGCATCACCACGAAGACGAACACGAGGGCAAGGAAAATCGGATCTCTTTCGCGAAAAAGTCCATAAACGGCAAATACGAAGGCGGCGGCGGGAACGTAAAACGTCACGTCCAGCGTGGCGAGGGGGGCCGCCACCAGCATTTCGAACATCTTGACGACGCCACCGCCGCCGTAATTGAGAAAGGTTTCCAAATCGACTTTGAGGGTGACCGGGTCACGATCGGTCACGACGAATGCCAGCCCGTCAATGGAAGTCAGGACCAGATAGGAGCAGACGCCGACGAAGCATAGCGCCGCCACTGCGCCAAGGACGCCGGCGCGGTCGATAACCAAATGAAAATTCTTTCTGCCGACAACATAAAACGCGGCGCAAAACACGACCCCGTAAATCGCGTAATAAATCACGAAATAAGAGTTGGTTCCGAACAAGGCGGCGAATACAACCACCGCCGCCATCATAAGCTTCCACACCTTCCCGGACCTAAAAAAGCCGAGCATAAAATACGTCATCAGGGGAACCAGATAGACGATCCGAAACATGAACGTGATTTGGTTGATGACGATGATCGTCATCAACAACGGCGCCAACGCCAGCAGGGAAACGTACCTGTTCTCGAAGAACTCATCGGCCAGACGCAGGAAGCCGAAACCGAAAACGCCGACTTCGAGCAAGATAACCACCTTGAACAATGCCAGGGAATCTAGCACCCCGAACAGTTTGCCCAGCGCCATGACTGGATAGGACAAAGGGCCGAGGCCAAAAATATTCTGAAAGTGGGTTTGATAGCCGAACACCCCTTGCGGTATCCATTCGGGGAGTTCTCCGGTAAAGAAAAAATTCGAATAGGCGATTTTGAATATCTGAAAAATAAACCCCGTATCGTGAAGCGGCAGATGTGCTTCAGAGAGAAAAAACCGGTAACTGAAGGCAAAGAAGACAAAAACGAGAACGAGAACGAGAACAGGCGGACGCGCCATCAAATCCCCCCAACCTGTTCGCGTCGCCTTCGCCAAACCCTGGGCTCCCCTTTTGGTTACAATATTCCAGCATGTATACTCTGAAACATTAAGTGGTATTCTTGCTAACGAGTAATTGGAAAGAACAGGACCATGGCCGAAGTGGAAGAAGTTGAAACCTGCCAGAACTGCCGTTTTTGGCAGCCAAGCTGGAAATTCAAGTAACATCAGTGCGTTGCAAGCAACGCCGCCAACCTGGATGCCGCCAATCCCAGAAACACCAGCAGCCTTCGTTCGAGCTCGTCAAAGGACCTTTGCCGCCGCTATGCCCCCAGTCAAGCCCGCTAACGACGGTATGGATGAAAACCAAAAGCGAGGACTGGTGCGGCGATTACGATCGCTCCAAGGAATTCTGAGCCTGCCTATTCTCCGAAAATCAGGTTCTCGCGTTCATAAAGCCGGGCCGCTAAAAAAATCAGAATAAACGCTGCCAGCGTGGATGAGGCCAGCGACAGCACCACATTACCCCAGGCCAGCGGCTCCCCCCGGACAAACTGTCCCATTAACAGGGTTTGTGAAAAAGTCGGAATCATCATCATCCATTTTTGTGCCTGCACCGGCACAAACACCAGGATCATGCCGGGAATGGCTGGCACCAGCGGCAGCAGCCCGAGATAGGTCTGCGCCTCCTTGAAACTGCTTGTCAGGGTGGCAATGATGAACTGCACGCCGACGGCAACCATCATCAACGGCAAGGTAATCATAAAAATGCCGACCACTGCGGCCAGCGGCAGGATTGTCGAAAAATCGTAACTCCCACCGCCGGCAAATTGAAAGACGGCCTTAAAGGCCAGCAACTGAACCATGACGGCGATGGCGGTGTACAACAATGCCGCCATGTATTTGCCAAGCATCAGCCCCCACCGTTCCACCGGGTTGATCAACAACGGTTCCAGCGATCCCCGCTCGCGCTCGCCCGAGGTGGTGTCGATAGCCAGGTAAACGCCGCCCATGAACAAGTTAAAGATGAACAACGGCGGCACCATGAACAGCAGAATTTTGCTAATATGCGTTCCCGACGTGACATCCACGGTTTTGACCGACAGCGGTCGCAGAACCTGGACGTCGAAGCCGCGCTTGTTAATGCGTTTATTCCAGACTTCGCTGTTATAGGCACTGAGGTGACTGGCCAGACGATTGATCGCAATCAGTCCCGTCAGGCGCGACGAATTCGAGATGATGGTGATGGTGGCGGTTTTTTCGGCTTTAAAACTGGCGTTGAATTGTTCCGGGATGACTACCACCATTTCCAAGGCGCCGTTGATAACGGCGGACTTGGGATCGGCCGGTGCGGGCGTCGCCTCGATACCCTTGGTTTTTAGAAAGGAGATCAGGCTGGGGGCGTTTCCGGCGCCTTGCACCGCCAAGGTGACTTTTGATTCCGTCTTTGTCACTACCACGCCAACGACGGCCGAGATCATGAGCCCCAACAGTATCGGCCCCAACAGCGGATAGATCAGCGCCACCAGCAAGGAACGGCGGTCGCGGGAGTTGTCGATGGTCTCTTTCAAAAAGACAACGATGATGCGACGCCACATGATTATTGGTCCTCTGCCCTTTTGGTGACGGCCAGAAACATGCTTTCCGGGTCGTTTTCACCTGTTTGCGCATACAGTTCTTCCAGGGTGCCAAAGGCGGCGATGCGGCCTAAGGAAAACACTAC
>JAZFSL010000003.1:0-2026 GCA_036446135.1 Rhodospirillales bacterium
GATATGGAGCGCATAGAAGGGGAGGTTTGATGGTGGAGCCGATCGGGATCGAACCGACGACCTCCACGTTGCGAACGTGGCGCTCTCCCAACTGAGCTACGGCCCCTTTAAGGGTGGTCCATCAAACGCCGGGCATCTCTCTATACCCGGCGCGCCGGATATTGGGTTTGGCGGGTGGTTCTGTCAAGGGTTGCGGCAGGGGAGCGGTAAAGATAGGCTCTGGCCGGATCAAGTATGACAAAGCTGGTTGACCGATAATGTCTAATCCCTTCCTGTGGCTGGTGCTGACGGTAATCGACCTTTACATGTGGGTCGTCATCATCAGTGTCGTTTTGAGCTGGCTGATCGCCTTCCAGGTGCTCAACATGTCGAATCGGTTCGTCTATATGGTTGCCGATTTCTGCAACCGGTTGACGGAACCGGCGCTTAACCGCATCCGCCGGTATTTGCCGACTTTCGGCAATATCGACCTTGCCCCGGTGGCGCTGATTATCCTTCTGGTTTTCCTGCAACGGCTGATCGTCTGGGGCTATCTCCAGCTTGGATAGGGGAAACCCTTTTCGCGATGCCACGGGCGGTGTTGATTTTTTTATCCGCCTGACGCCGAAGGCGTCCAGAAACGGTCTTGGTCCGGTGGCGCAAGATGGCGATGGCAACGCCGTTCTCAAGGCGCAGGTCACGGCGGTGCCTGGAGGTGGCAAGGCGAATGCGGCGTTGATCAAGATGGTGGCTAAATCGTTAGGCTTGCCGAAAGGTGCAATCTCGTTAAAAAGGGGTCCTAAGAACCGTATGAAAACGCTTTTTATCGATATTGACGCGTCTGATACCGGCCCGGAAGAATTATTCAAACGACTTTCCGAGGAATTATGAGCCCAGCAAGCATCATCGACGGCAAGGCGTTCGCCGCCCGCCTCAGAGAAAAAATTGCGGCCAGGGTCGCCTTGTTGAAAAAAGATCACGGCCTGACCCCGGCGTTGGCCGTGGTGCTGGTCGGCGAGGATCCGGCGAGTCAGGTTTATGTCAAAGCCAAGGGCAAACAGACGGAAGAGGCGGGCATGGAATCGATCACCCATCGCTTGTCCCCCGATACGCCGGAACCCGAATTGCTGGATTTGATCGACAGTTTGAATAGCGACCCCAAGATCAACGGCATCTTGGTGCAACTTCCCCTGCCCGATCAGATCGACGAGACCAAGGTCATCGACGCCATCGAGCCTGAAAAAGACGTCGACGGTTTTCACACCATCAACGTCGGGCGGTTGTGGATTGGCCAGGAAGCGCCGGTGCCGTGCACACCGTACGGTTGTTTACTGATGTTAAAGGATACGATCGGTGATTTGACCGGCAAGCGGGCACTTGTTTTGGGCCGCTCCAACATCGTCGGCAAACCGATGGCGGCGCTGTTGCTGGCTGAACACTGCACCGTCTCCATCGCCCATTCGCGGACCCAGGACTTGCAGGCACGCTGCCTTGAAGCCGATATCCTGGTTGCCGCCGTCGGCCGCCCGCAAATGGTCCCCGGCGACTGGATCAAGCCGGGCGCCACCATCATCGACGTCGGCATCAACCGCATCGACGCGCCGGAAAAAGGCGTCAATGATGACGGCACGCCCAAGACCAGATTGGTCGGTGACGTTAATTTCGACGAGGCGGTCAAGGTCGCCGGCGCCATCACCCCGGTACCGGGTGGCGTCGGTCCTATGACCATCGCCAATTTGCTGCGCAACACCGTTATTGCCGCCTGCCGACAAAACGGGCTCGACGACCCGGACCTTTAGCATGACCACGATTGTATTACCCGTGCCCTGCCCGCAATGTGGCGAGGCCCAGAACGTGATACCGGGCAACTTTGACCCCGAGGACGAGCCCTTCGGCCCAGTAAGTTGCATGGTCTGCGGGCGCGACTTTGTGCGCGAAGATTTTCTTTCGGGGCTGAAGCAGCGCCTTGTCGAGATGGAAAGCCCATCGTGAGCACGGACCTCGGCCACATCCGCAATTTTTCCATCGTCGCCCACATCGACCATGG
>JAZFSL010000004.1:0-4537 GCA_036446135.1 Rhodospirillales bacterium
CCACCGAACATGCCCATAACGATTGGCAGGGGCAGCCAGGCCATAATCCGCTCACCGATACCAAGCGCGCCCAACACGACAATGGCGGCACCTGCCATCAAATTAGCGCCGACCAGTTCGGCGAACGTGAATTGCCCGGACAATGTTCCCAGATAGATCAACCCCGGAATGGTCCAAGTGATAGGGATCGGTAACCGGTAATAAAGCGACAGCAGGATCGCGCTGATAGCGCTCGAAAACCAAATCACGAAAATCCAACTTGATGCCTCCACCCTGTTGAGACCCAGTTGCCCGGCAACCTCAAGGTGCAGCGGCAAGGCTCCGAAGACATACCATACAAAGGCCGTCAACCCAGCCCACACGGCTGTCATGTTGAAATCACGGAAATGGGAATTGCCCATGGCCAAAGATTAGGGGGTTTAAGGCCGCCGAGGCTATCTTTTTTACGCGTTAACGGTTCACGCCACCTTGGCCGCTTCCTTGGTCAGTTCCGGGACTTTTAATTCTTCGCTCAACGGCTTTACCCCTTCACGCGTAATGGGCCAATGTTAATAAACACCAATCAGCTTACTAAATCGCTAACGAACAAGCCCAAACAAGCGCCGGGCGTTCTGATGCGCTATTTTTTCGCGCACGCCTTTCGGTAATTCCATCAGCCACGCTCGGTGCTGGCCGATCAGGCCGGTGTATTCTTCAAGCCGTTCCACCGTCCAGGTATCGGACCCGATCAGGAAACGGTCCGGGTGAGCGATGAAAACCTTGCGCCAGTTCGCATCCACCACGTCACCCGGCATGATCTGGGCAGCCCGGTAGGAAACTTCGGTCCAGAGCGTTTTATGCAGACCCAACAGGCGATCAACGACAGCGGGCGGCTCGGAAAACCCGGCATGCGCCCAAAGCACTTTTAAATCCGGCCAGCGCTGATACAGGCCGTCGACCACATCGGCCTGACTGTGAACGTGCAGGTAAAGCCCCTTGTCACGGGCCAAACGGATATAGCGAACCATCCCCGGATCATCCAGGCTTTCGGGCGTGTTGATGTGAACCTCGCCGAATACCCGGTGGCGTCCTTGCGCGAGGATTTTCTCCGCCGCCGGAATCAGTTTTTGTTTTTTGTACCAGAACCCGATATCGGCAGAAACTTTATAGGGACGATAGCCACCAACAATAACCTTGGGCGCGGCCCGGAGCAGCTTTTGCGTGCCTTCATCCGGCGACGATGACGCCAGCGCCCCCGAAACGCCCGCCGCCTTCAATTTGGCGATGACGGCGTCAGGCGGGAAAACATCCCACGCACTTCTGGAATAATGCAGGTGAGCGTCGAAAATCGGTAATTGGGTTTCCGCAACGCCAGGCGTCACGAAAAACACGACGGCAAGCAGAAGCGATAGAAACCGCATGGGTCTAGTCCCCTGTTTGCCCACCCGAAACAATATGAATATCGCGCTGCGGAAACGGGATGGAATAGCCCGCTGCCGGTAAATCAGAAATGATCGACTTGTTGAGCCCCCGGACCACATCCCAGTAATCATCGGATTTGGTCCAGCCGCGAAGATTGATCACCACAGCGCTATCGCCCAGGGTTTTGATATAGACCAGCGGTTCGGGATCATTCAGCACCCGGCCATCACCGGTCATCAGGCCCATCAGCAGCGCCATGGCGCCGTCGGCATCATCCCCGTAGCCGATGCCGACTTCGAGATCGAAACGCCGGGTCGGGTTGCGGGAAAAATTGGTGATCGGGCTGGCCCAGATTTTTGAATTGGGCACGATCAGGCAGAGCCCGTTATTGGTCTTGATTTCCGTATGGAACAGCCCGATTTCGACCACAGTGCCGGCAATGCCCCCGGCATCGACGTAGTCGCCGACGTTAAAGGGTCGCAAAAACAACAGCATTACGCCCGACGCGATGTTGCCCAGTGTTCCCTGTAGCGCCAGACCAATGGCCAGACCGGCGGCGCCCAGCACCGTAATGATGGACGCGGTTTGAACGCCGAACTGGTTCAGCACCGCGACCAGCACGAAGATCATAATCACGTACCAGACGAGTTTCGCCAGGAACGGTTTCAGGGTTTCGTCCATTTGCGGAATGCGGTCGAGCCCGTGTCGGACGCCGCGCCGCACCCATCCGGCGATGATCCAGCCGACGATCAGCAGGACAAGGGCGCCGATGATATCGACGCCGTATTCAACGCCGATGGCAATCACGCTTTCGATCAATTCGCGGGTCTGTTTTTCCATGGCGCGCTTCCTCCTAGCCGGCCTGCGTCAGGCGTTCGCGGGCTTCGGTCATTTTGATGCGCTGGGCCAAAACGTCGGCCAGCTTTTCGCGTTCCTTTTCAACCAGGGCTTCCGGTGCATTGGCGACGAATTTTTCGTTCGCCAGTTTTTTCTCGAAGTGTTGCACCTCATCATCGAGCTTGGCGATTTCCTTGTCCAGCCGCGCGCCCTCCCCCTCAACATCTATCACGTCAGCAAAGGGAATAACGATGGTCGCTTCGTCGATGACATCCTGAATGGCCTCCTTGGGAACTTCGTCGTCAAGGGGGCCCAAGGATTCCAGGCGTGCAAGGCGCAAAATCAAATCGCGGTGAGTGTCCATGCATTTCAACGCTTTATCGCCAGCATCTTTCAGCGATAGCGGGATTTTCGCCTTGGGCGGAATGTTCATTTCACCGCGCACGGCGCGCACCTGGGAAATCAGCCTAACCACCCAGTCCATTTCGGCGTTGGCATCTTCATGAACCAGAGAGGCATCGAGTTGCGGCCAGGCGGACGAAATCAACGTCGTTTCGCGCTTATCACCCAACTGTTCATACAATTCCTCGGTGACAAAAGGCATGATCGGATGCAACAGGTGCAGCAGCTGGTCCAGCACCCAGGCCGTCGTCGCCCGGGTTTCGGCCTTGGCGACATCATCATTGCCTTCAAAGATTGGCTTGGTGAATTCCACATACCAGTCGCAGAACGTGCCCCAGGTGAATTGATACAGCGCCGACGCCGCATCGTTAAAGCGATAGGCCTCAATCGCCGTCACCGTCGCGCTGTCTGCGTCCTTGAGCTTGCCGATGATCCACTTGTTGACCGTCAGATCGACGCTGGCGGGATCGAAACCGGCAACCGGGTGACATTCGTTCATCTGGCAGAACCTGGCCGCGTTCCAAAGTTTGGTGACGAAGTTGCGATAGCCTTCAACCCGGCTTTCCGACATCTTGATGTCGCGGCCCTGGGCGGCGAATGCGGTCAAGGTAAAACGCAGCGCGTCGGCGCCAAATTTGTCGATCAGTTGCAAGGGGTCGATGATGTTGCCCTTGGACTTGGACATCTTCTGGCCTTTTTCGTCGCGCACCAGGGCGTGGATATAGACGGTGTGAAACGGTACTTCGCCCATAAATTCCAGCCCCATCATCATCATCCGGGCGACCCAGAAAAAAATGATGTCAAAGCCGGTAATCAGCACATCGGTCGGGTAATAGCGCGCTACGTCGGGCGTATCATCGGGCCAGCCCAAGGTCGAGAACGGCCACAGCGCCGACGAGAACCAGGTGTCCAGCACGTCCGGGTCGCGATCCAGCGCCGTCGGCTCGCCGTAAACTTCTTCGGACAGGGCCAAGGCTTCTTCTTCGGTCTCGGCGACGAAAATCTCGCCGTCGGGGCCGAACCAAGCCGGAATTTGGTGGCCCCACCAGATTTGCCGCGAGATACACCAGGGCTGGATATTGCGCATCCATTCGTAATAGGTGTTTTCCCATTGCTGGGGCACGAACTTGGTCTTGCCCTGTTCGACCACCGTAATAGCCGGCCCGGCCAGGCGTTTGGCATCGACAAACCACTGATCCATCAGCCACGGCTCGATGATGACACCGGAACGATCGCCATACGGGATGACCATCAGGTTTTCTTCGACCTTCACCAACAGGCCCTTCTCCTCGATCTCGGCGATCACCTTTTTCCGGGCGTCAAAGCGGTCCATGCCGCGGTAGGCTTCGGGCACGTTGTCGTTGAGACACGCATTGCCGTCCAGCACGTTGACCATTTTCAAATTGTGACGCTTGCCGACTTCAAAATCGTTGAAATCGTGGGCCGGGGTCATCTTAACCGCGCCCGTGCCTTTTTCCGGGTCGGCGTAATCGTCCGCGATGATCGGCAATTTGCGCCCGACAATTGGCAGGATGCAGTTTTCCCCCACCAGGTCTTTATAGCGGCCGTCGTCGGGATGCACGGCAATCGCGACGTCGCCCAACATGGTTTCCGGCCGTGTGGTGGCGATGGTGACGAATTTACCGTCCTGATCTTCGATGGGGTACTTGAAGTACCACATCTTGCCGGTGATTTCGCGTTGCTCGACTTCCAGGTCGGAAATCGCCGTGTGCAGCTTGGGGTCCCAGTTGACCAGCCGCTTGTCCCGGTAAATCAGGCCTTTTGCGTACAGCTCGACAAAAACCTTGCGCACAGCACGGCTCAAGCCTTCATCCATGGTGAACCGCTCGCGCTCCCAGTCGCAAGACGACCCCAAACGCCTGAGCTGTTTGGTGAT
>JAZFSL010000005.1:0-3430 GCA_036446135.1 Rhodospirillales bacterium
AGCGGACATATTTTAGGGTATGGCTGAATGTCCGCTAATAGCCATAAGCGGACATCATGTTTCTTAGAAACCGTCGGCCCTTCAGTCCACCTAAGATATTCCCAGGATTTCGTTTGCTGCCGGTAAATCGGCAAAGATGCAGTTACCCAGCCAGGCGGAAATGTTTCTGGTCAGGGCCCGGGGGCCCGTCACCAGTAAATTTTCATCAGCAATGGCTTTACGGTAGCTAATCAAACCCATCCAAACGTCGGTCATGGTTTTCACAGTGGTTTCAAAATAGACATCTACATCCTGGCCCGGGTCGATATTGCAAATGTCGACCCCGTGTCCTGTGACCGTGATCCACCAGGCGGGCTGATCCTTGATGTCAGAAAAATGGAATCGAATGACTGTTTGATTTCCGGGAAGGCGGCTCGGCACGATGCTGCGTTCCAGGTACAGCATCAGCAGTTCAACGTCATAATCACTATCTTTCAGGTTATCTTTCGCCCATCGAAGTCCCCAATCGCCGATCGACAACACGATGGGCAGAAGGTCCTTGCAGGAATCCGTCGGATGGTATTCATGGCCACGCTGGCCGGGTATTTGTTTTCGGAAAACGAGGCCGCCTTTGTCCAACATGGCCAGCCGCTTGGTCAATATCGTCGGTGAAATATGGCCCAGGCCGCGTTGCAACTGACTGAACCGGGTGCTGCCCATCAACAGTTCGCGAATGATAAGGATCGTCCACTTTTCACCTAGAATCTCGGACGCTTTCGCGACCGGACAGAATTGGCCATATTCCATTTTTGCCTGCCCCAAACTCCATAAAGTGTAGTTAGCTGCTTCACTATCTATAGCACATTACTACACTGTGTGAAGTAGCAAGCAGGTGGGAGTGGTTCTATCGTCGGCCCACTTTCGAGAAAAAATCCGTACATCCATAGATCAGAAATAGGAGACCACAATGAAACATTTCGAAGTTTACACTCCCGAAAACGCCCCCACACCGTCGGACGCTATGCTTAAGGGACTGCAAGACAAGCTAGGCTTCGTGCCGAATGTCTTTGCCGTCATGGGGGGGACACCCCCGGTATTGAGTTCGTTCGTTGCCCTTAATGAGAAGTACGCACAAACGTCACTGTCTACGACAGAGCGCGAAATCGTCGAAATCGCCGTTAGCGTCGAAAACGGATGCGCATACTGTGTTGCCGGTCATACGGCCTTTGCCAAGATGCAGAATGTACCAGACGACGTCATTACGGCGGTGCGCAGCCGGGGCATTATAGACAATCCGAAGTTGGCCGCCCTGCATGACTTTGTCCGCGTCGTCGTTACCAAACGAGGACATATTGAAACAGAGGAAATGGATCGTTTTCTGGCAGCCGGTTATTCGCCGGCTCAGGTGCAGGAAGTGATCCTCGGCGTTTGCGTCAAGACCTTCAGTAACCTGACCAGTGTCATGCTGGACATTCCGCTCGATGCCGCGTTCACCGATTTTGTATGGGATCCAGCGGAAGCTAACACCACCCGCAGGGCTGCATAAAGCAATCAAATTTTAAGCAGTGGCACGCCTTGAACAAATCACACTAACGGTTCAGGGCGTGCCTACTTGATGTCGTCAAATGTCCGCTTTCGGGGGTAAAGCGGACATAAATCAGGGTATGGCTGAATGTCCGCTAATAGCCATAAGCGGACATTCGCTATTTGGAGCAATCTGCTTCAATTGTAGCGGTGACCGATTACAATCTGAAATCCAATTCCGAGCCGGTGAGTGTGGGGTAGAGGCCAAAGAAGCCCCTAACAGAAACGTGAATGGATAAACATGTCCTAATGTTTGAATATTAGTCACCGCCAAAGTTCGCTGTATGAGAAAACGGGCAATTTAAAACAAGGGGAGGCTAGTGCCATGATGCATTTGACCCGATTCGTATTTTTATCCATTTTTATTATCGCTAATATGGGGGTGCCGGAGGCGTCCGCCCACGGAGTCGTTAGCAAAATTGTCAATGCACCGCTTACGGCCACAGGCACGGTCAAGGGCGCGCGAATTGGCGTCAATGTTTATTTGCAGAAGCCGAACGCACTTGGCATCGAGTTTATGGACCCGAAGGTCCAGGGTTATGGAATTGAACCCGGGGGGCGTCTCGAGGTCGAGCTTGGTGGCGGCTTCAAGAGGCTTTTCGACGTTCCGTTAGCGCAATCGGCCATCATGCTTGTGACCGGTGCCCCCCAACAGGGCTTGCCGGGCAAGAAGGTGGGCTACACAGTCAGCGAGGGGGCGAATGACCGAACCTTCGTATTCACGCCGACATCCAAGAACGGAATCCCTTCGGGAAAAATGATGTCGCCGGCGCCAGGGTCGAAGATGGACCCCATTCGTCAGAAAGGCATCAAAGTCCTCCACATTGGGTTTCTTGAGACGGCTTTCGAAAATAAGGGGGATAGCCGGGGGACGGTCGCCGTCAGGTTCATCGATGGGACTGGTAAGGCCATCCAAGAGGGAATAGGCAGCGTTGGCTTCCTGAATGCCCCGGTTCCACAAATCTTGCCGACTAACTTCCCCGACAAGAGGCGCAATCACAACTGGCAGCGTATCAAATCGGGACAGACTTTAGGCCAAACGGAAGGCACGGTCCCCGTTACACTGATGATGTATGCCAAAGCTTCGGGATTGGCGTCTGAACTTCACAAGTTTAAGAGCGGGATCGCCGGGGCTGGCGTTCTTTCGACGCCACAACTGAAGAAAATGGGTTACACGAAGCCGGTAAGCCTGAAGCGGTACAACGGCGGGCTGATCGTTCAGGATACCGACGGCAACGGCGCACTCGATCCGAATAAGGACCGGATCATCGGCGGCGTCATCGGTAAAGCGCCTAAGGGCGCCAAAGGCATGGAATTAAGAAGCCTGGAGAAAGAGGGCAAATCCCAATTGTCGCAACCGACCGAAAAAATGGCTCCCAAGCCGGGAAAGCGTTGGGGCGGTTCAATAATGCTTCTTCAGTTTACCGGCGGTTCGAAATCAGGAAAATATCGGCCTACGCTGGCATTGCTGCGCGATCCCGGTAACCTCAACAGCGGCGACGGATCAAAATACACTTATACTGTCGTCGTTGAGTAGGGACCCAGCAACGGCTCCGTTAATAGCAATTTTAATGCCGGGTTTCCTGCCGCGAGGCTTTTTGTCAATGTCTGCTTTGGGTCATTAACGGACTCTTTTCGACTACCCTCCGAATGTCCGCTTTCGGGGGTAAAGCGGACATAATTCAGGGTGTGGCAAAGAGTCCGTTAATAGCCAAAAGCGGACATTAGGAGGCGGTTGTGCACTTCGACATTTAGGGCCGACCCCGGTCCCTGCCTCACCTTCGGATTGTCCCGCCAACTCCATTTTGCTACTCTATCCACGTGAAACCGTGTTCAGTCTCGTGGCCGAGAAAGGCCATACCCAAGG
>JAZFSL010000006.1:0-3648 GCA_036446135.1 Rhodospirillales bacterium
GGAGGGTGAATTAATTGATGTTAAGTTGAGCGCAACTTCAGATACGGATGAAGAGGGTGAGGTGATAGAAAGCCGTGCAGCGCTGATCGATGAGACTGAACGATTGAAGGCAGAGGAGAAGATCAAAGCCTCCCTTGAGGAAAAGGAGGTGCTTCTCAAAGAAATCCATCACAGGGTGAAAAACAATCTGACGGTGATTGCCTCTATGTTGGAAATGCAAGCAGACGCCGAGAGAGATACTCGTACCGGGGAAGTGCTACAAGAAAGTCATCGGCGAGTCATGCTCATGGCGCAAATGCACGAAAACCTTCATCGTCAGGATAATCTAAACGTCATTAACGCCCGTGAATTTTTGAACACCCTTGTTAACAATACCAAGGCAAGTGGTGGAGGCGTTATGGAAAATCTGTCCTACCACGTTAATGCGGAAGACATCCACATCGACGTGAACCAAGCAAATACCTATGGACAAATCATCAGCGAGTTGATTTCCAACTGCCAAAAGCATGGGTTTGTTAACGGCCAGCCCGGCAACATCGATATCTCCTTGCGCCAAAAGAACGGCGGGGGGATTGATTTGATCGTTGCCGACGACGGAAAGGGACTACCGGAGGATTTTGATTTTGAACAAATGAATTCGTTGGGCTTGAAATTAGTTCGTTCTCTGGCCGCGAAGTTTGGGGGGAAAATCAACATCGACGGGGCGAGCGGTACCCGCATCCAAATTAACTTTCCGGAGCAACCATCATGACCAAAAAACGCATCATGATTGTCGAGGACGAACCGATGACCTTAATGAACGAGGAACGAATGGTGAGAAATCTGGGTTATCAGGTGGTGGACACCGCTTTATCTGGAGAGGTCGCGGTCCAAAGGGCTGGTGTGATTAAGCCAGACTTAGTTTTGATGGACATTAAATTGATGGGCGATATGGATGGTCGAGAAGCCGCCTTGGAAATCCAGAAGTTACATAAAATTCCAGTGGTTTTTATAACGGCCTATGGGGTTAAGGAAACTTCCGCATCCGAAAACCTCACCGCACCGGAGGGCGTTGGTTACATCGTCAAGCCCTTCACCGAGGAAGAGTTGGGGAGCGAAATCAAGAGATTGATAGGTTAGCCCCGGACCGAATGGGATAATCCAACCAATGTCCGCTTTGGGTCAAAAACGGACTCTTTGCGACTGGCCTAAAGATGTCCGCTTTCGGGGGTAAAACGGACATCAATTCTTCCAATAAGGGGCGCCGTGTTTATGATTTTGTCCTAAGGAGCAATAGGGCATGGTCAAGGGCAGCGTCACAGTGTTCGGGGGATCAGGGTTCCTCGGTCGTCAGATCGTCAAGCGCTTAGGCCGCCACCAGGATCGAGGTCGGCACGATGTGGTGCTCGGGCGAGAGCTTGACGGTCAGGCGCTTGAGCCAGCGGTTCTTATCCGATTCGAAGGCGTCTCGCCGGTGCAGCAGGAAACCGTTGTCCCACATGACGACGTCGCCGATCCGCCATTCGTGGGCGTAGACGAACTCGGGGCCCGTCGCGTGGGCGTTGAGCGCATCGAGCAACGCCTGGCCTTCGTCGTCCGGCAGGTCCGCGATCCCCGTCGTCGTCGTCGGGTCCAGGTAAAGCGACTTCTCGCCCGTGACCGGGTCGGTGTTGACGATGGGGTGCATCAAGGGCGGCGTCTTTTCACGCAATTCGTCGGACATTGGTTCCTCGTCGTCGTACGTCGATTGGCGCTTCAGATAATCGTAGATGGCGCTCAGACCCTCGATCTTCTCTTTCGTGGCGTCCTCCAACCCGTCGTAGGCGAGCCGCAGGTTGGCCCAATACGTCTTGCCGCCGTCCCTGGGCATCTCGACCATGTAGAGTAGTGCGCCTGTCGCCGGGTCGGTGACGTAGGACTGGTCCGTGTGCCAGTCGAGCTCGCCAGCGCCGAGGCCGCCGATGGCGTTGCCGTCGAGGTTCTTCATGTTGGAGATATTGATCGCTTCGGGACGGTTCTTCGATTGCCAGTCGGTGCGGACAATGACCTCGGGCTCGCCGAAGAGGGAGAAGAAGGCGAGCATCTCGTCCTCGGACAACGACTGGCGGCGGAAGACGAGGACCCCGTGCGTGCCCCAGGCGCGGCGGAGCGCGTCCGTGGTCGCATCGTCGAGGCGACGCCACAGATCGAGGCTCTGTACTTCGACAGCGAAAGAGCCGCCGATGGGCTCGATAGTGAACGTCATGTCGTTTCTCCCGCGGCCGCAGCCGCCACGGTAACGATTTCAACTAAATCATTCCCCGCCAAGTCGGCGCCGACACAGGCCCGTTGCGGCCAGTTTTCGGCACTACCGATCCATTCACCCCAAACCTCGTCCATTTCAGCCTTCGTAGACATGTCCCGGAGATAGACTGTCGCCTGCAGGAGGCGAGTTTTATCACTACCGGCGGCATTGAGGTTTTGTTCAATGGTTTCCAGCGTCATCCGGGTTTGTTCAGCGACGGAAGGCGAGTTGCTACCGGCGGTCGCTACGGCATAGACAATCCCGTTATGGTGCACGGCGGGGGAACGGCCCTTGGCGGAGCCGGTTATGCGGTCGATGGTCATTGAAGGTCTCCTGTCTCGCAGTTTCGGGTTTGAGGTAGAGCAGACATCCGTTGAACGTGCAACGAATGTCCGCTTAGGGTCATAAGCAGACTCTTTGCGACCACCTGAAAAATGTCCGCTTTCGGGGGCAAAGCGGACATAAATCATCAATCCTGAAAGAGTTCGCTAATAGCTCTAGCCGCCGAGCATCTTTTTCAGGTTATCCAGCCCGGTCTTGTAGATGTCCTGGACGATGTCAACGGCCTCGTTTTCGCCGCCTACGGGCTCGAACTCGCTCGACCATTCGACCTTGCAACCTTCCCCTTCGCCGATGACCTTGATGGTCGCCCCGTAATTGGCCAATGGCAACGGGCTGTCGGTGATGGTGTAGGAATAGGTGCGCGCATCATCGTCGATCTTTTCCAGTCTTTCGATGATAGTGCCGCCACCCGCCAGGCTCAGCTTGCGGACCTGCCCCTCTTCCTCCAGTTCGCTTTTTTCCACCGCCGGGTGCCAGTCCGGCAGCGCGTTGAAGCCGCCGATCAGCTTCCAGACCTCGTCCGCCGAAGCGTCCAGATCGGTGGTCATAGAGAATTTCGTCATGGGTGTCCTCCTCTTGCCAGTTAGGGAAAGCAGTTTAGCCGATTCATACATGCTGAAACGCAAAATCCAACGAATGTCCGCTTTGGGTCATTAACGGACATATTGCGTCTACCCTCCGAATGTCCGCTTTCGGGGGTAAAGCGGACGTTTATCGTTACCGCCAACTACGTCAGCTATAGGTGCCTATGAACCCATGACTAAACTGAAACTCGGAGAATCAATTCTCGGTGGTTTCGAGCCCTGGATTTGAACCTACCATCCCCCTTGATAGGGAAAGATTTGGTTAGACATTTCGGATAGAAATCCGCAGAAAGCCACGACGCCTTTAGGTGTCTAACCTTTCTCTAACTTCCTGGTAAAAAACACTTATGATAAGTACCATCTTCATCAACAGTTAATCTACTATTATTTGTACTTGTACTATGTGTAAATCCAGTATCTTTTTCTCTTTCAATATTCCATCCTAAAATGGTTGGTGAT
>JAZFSL010000007.1:0-13691 GCA_036446135.1 Rhodospirillales bacterium
GGGCCTGATTGCCGGCACCGGCATGTTCATTGCCTTCTTTGCCAATATCACCGTCTTGCCGGCGTTGTTGACGGTGATGCCGGTTCTTAAACCCCGCACGCATGGCAAGGGCGGTTTCGGGCTTGCCCTGCATTTTGCCTCGGTACGGCCGATGTTCCGTTCGTTCATCAACCTCAACAGCCGAGCTGTTTGCTGGGCCGCGTTGGCCGTCGGCGTGGTGGCGGCGTTGGCGTTGCCCAAGGCGTCCTTTGACTTTGATCCTTTGAATCTGAAAGATCCAAAAACGGAATCGGTGGCGACGATTTTTGATTTGATGGCCGACAACCGGGCCAGCTCCTATTCGGTATCGATCCTGATGGATAATCTGGAATCCGCCCGCGCGCTGGCTAAAAAAATCTCAGCCCTTCCCGAAGTCGATGCGGCAACGACGATTGCCGATTATGTTCCCACCGAGCAGGAAGAAAAACTGGAAATCATTTCGTCGATGGCGCTGTTTCTGGCGCCGTCGTTTGCCGGTGACAGTTTCTACCGCGTGCCGACGCTCTATGACCATCAAGTAGCGATGCACGATTTTCGTATCCGGCTGGCAAAACTTGTCGCTCTTAAAGGCGGTGAGGCGAAAGCGGCCGGGCGGCTCAATCAGGCGTTGGCCGGGCTGGTCGGGGCGGGGCCGTATAACATTGCGAAACTAAAGGCCCTTGAAAAGCGGCTGTTGAGCGCCTTGCCGGGGCGCCTGGATGGGTTGCGGGCGGCCTTGCAGGCGGAACCCGTCAGCCTGGCTTCGTTGCCCGCCGAGATTACCGAAGGCCAGGTCTCCAAAGATGGCAAGGTCCGTCTTGAGATTTATGCCAAAGGCAACCTGCGCGAGCGCCATATACTGGCCCGTTTTGTCGCCGCCGTTCGTGGCGCCGCCCCCAAGGCGTCCGGCTCATCGGTGGTCATCCTGGAAGCCGGCAATACGGTGATCAAAGCGTTTTGGCAGGCCGGGGCGATTTCGATTTCACTGATCTCGGTGTTGTTGATCGTAGTCTTGGGGAGGTGGCGGGACGCGGTGCTGGTATTTGCGCCGTTGGTGCTGTCGGCGTTGCTGACGGTGGCGGCAGGAGTGGTCTTCGATCTGCCGTTCAATTTCGCCAACATTATCGTTTTGCCGTTGCTATTCGGTCTTGGCGTTGCCAGCGGTATTCATCTGATTTTGCGTGAACGCGAAGAGCATGGCGTCAGCGCGGTTCTCGATACATCGACGCCGCGCGCCGTGGTTTTCAGTGCGTTGACCACCATCGGGTCGTTTGCCAGCATTGCCTTGTCGTCGCATCCGGGGACTTCCAGCATGGGACAATTGCTGGGCATCGCCATTGCCCTGACCCTGGGGTGTACGCTGGTGGTGCTGCCGGCGTTGATGAACGTCACGGCCGGGAATGTAGACCCTACTGGCTGAGAAGATGCTCGGCCTTGTCGTTCAAGGTCTTGATCAGCCCCGGTATGCCTCCGGTTTTGAGGATTTTTCGGTATTCCGACCGCCTGACGGCCAGTTCCGAAATTCCGCCGCTGAGCAATACGTCAATAATACGCCACGCGCCCTTTATCTTGCGGGTGACGTAGGTGATCTCCACCGCATCGCTACCGGGGTTGATGATCCGGGTGGTGATCAGGGTGGTTTTTTGCGGCCCCGGTTTTTCACCCTCTGTTTTGAAAATTTGCCCGGAATAGCCGTCGAACTGGGCCGCGTAGGTGCTGATGGAGAGGTGGGAGAAAGCGGCGACGAGCGTTTTCGATTCAGCCGCGTCGGCCTTGCGCCAGAATGACCCCGTTGCCACCTGGGCCATCAGTCGAAGATGAAATCCTTTCTCGATGACCGGCGCCAGTTTTTCGTAGCGGCCTTTGACGCCCAGTTTCGTGGCTTGCTTCATGACATCTAAAAGCGCCTCGTGGAAAGAGGTGACGATCTGGGCTGGTTCCGGGCTTGCCGTGTCCGCACTTGCGCCATGGGGAAATGGCGCAAGCAGCAGGGCGCTCAGAAGAAGCATTGCTAACGGGGCAGGGGAATAAAAACGGAGCATGGGGGGGTGTACCGTTTAAATGTGGCCGAGGTGTGGCCGGCGTTGTCAGTCTATTGTGATATAAGCTCGTCGGCCTTGTCGTTCAACAGGGAAACAAGTCCCGGAATTCCCTTGTTTTTCAAGACCAAGCGATATTCCGAGCGTCGCACCATCAACTCTGAGATGCCGTTATCGACAATGACGTCAATGATGCGCCAGCCTTCCGGAAACGACCGGGCGACGTAGGCGATATCGACACTCGAATGATCGCTTTTTATCAGCTTCGTCACCACCAGCCGTGTTTGTTGCGGACCCGGTTTTTCATCCACCACTTTGAAGACCTCGCCGGAATATCCATCGAATAACGTCGCCAGAGTCGAGATGCTCATGCGCGTGAAGGCGCTGACAAGATTGCCCTGTTCTGTCGGCGTCGCCTTGTTCCAGTAGCTGCCGGCAGCGATCTGGGTCATCAGGGGAAGGTGAAAAGACTGCCGGACAGATGTGCTGAGGCTGTCGAATCGTTGCCGCACATTTGTCGCTTTTGCTTCTTTCATGACCGCCAGCAGGGTGGATTGGAATTGTCTGACGATATCGCTGGGCGAGAGGGCTGCCGATAGGGAATCGGCTGGGGCGGCCTGGAGAGTGGTTAATACGACGACTAATGTGAGGAAAAAACGCCTAATCATCCAGAATCTTCCAATTAAATTAAAGACTTGTACTATGAGTATAATCAGCCCCCCCCACAAGACAGTGTTAACCATACTTATTTGAGATTCCAGCAAATATGTTACGGTGAGTAGATTAATTTTTTATGGTGGTTGCGGGGTTCGACAAGTTACCCTAAAAATGTACGTAGTACCCGGTTAGTATATGCAGCGCAGGCCGGACGTTTATGTCGGCTATAGGTTTGGTTCTTTTTTTAAGATGTAATGAACCTGAATGCTTTAGGCGGTATGTGGTTGCGCGTAATACAATTGACCTCAAGCGGGTCGGGAAGTTGAATGGGCTAAGGGTGATGATAAATATCAAAAATAAAACATTAAACTGGTTCGGTGCCGTTTTACTCGCCGCCCTGGCTGTCGGCTTTCTTGCTCCGGCTGTATCAAATGCCGCCAGCATCAATAGCGCCAAGGCGCCAGATCAAGAAGCCACCCAGGCTACTCTTGCTGTCAACGTGGCCGCCGTCGATGAAGATGAGCAGGTCAATGACCCGCTGGAACCCATGAACCGGACCATCTTTGAATTCAACGAGATTGTTCAGGATGCATTTCTGCGCCCGGTAACGAAATTTTATAACCAGAACTTCCCGCCGACCTTCCGCGAAGGTTTGAGCAATTTTCTCGACAATCTCAGTACTCCGGTTGTCCTTGCAAACGATATTTTGCAAGGAGAATTCGAACGTGCGCTGCAGACCTTTGGCCGGTTTTTCATCAATTCCACGTTTGGCATCTTCGGCCTTGCCGACGTTGCCGGCGAACTCGGCGTCGAGCGCCATGATGAGGATTTCGGCCAGACCCTCGGCAGTTACGGTGTGGGCGAGGGTTTCTATCTGGTCTTGCCGATCTTCGGTCCGTCTAATCCCCGCGACCTCGTCGGAAAATTCATCGTTGATAGCTATTTAGATCCCCTCAGCCTGTATCTGGATAATATCGATGAGGATGAATTGAATATTGCCCGGTCTGTCGTTGAGGGGCTGGATGAATACGCCGGTATCGTTGATGAGTTGGATCAGGTGAAAAAGACTTCCGTGGATTATTACGCCGCCGTGCGCAGTCTTTACCGCCAGAAGCGCAAGACCGAAATCAACAACGGCTCGATCTTGGAACTGCCGCCGATCCCGGATCTCGGCTACAACATAATGCCGGAAGATTTCGAACAACCTCTGGCCGGGGTCGAAGCTTCTAAATAACAAGTTACCCGCCCGGCTTTTCCGATCTTTCTGCATCCTTAATTTAGATCGTAACTCATTGAATTTAATTGAAAAAATTCGTGTATTCTTGACTTTTTCTGGAAATTATGTATTATAAATACTCTCGTCGGTGCCCAATGGGGCCGGCATTAACGGCCTGACCGTTTGGTGGGCCAACAGGCGTATTGCTTCTATTGGAGGATATGGCCATGATGCGATTTCATCGCAGGTGCGCAGGTTTTTTATGCGCCCGGTTATTTTCCCTATCTTTTGAAGCTGTTTGCCCTTTTTCGCGCACATTTTGCGAACAGGGTTCCTCGGTTTGATGACCGTATGCTTGCAACATGAATAGGAATAAATAATGAGCAGCTATAGTTACCCGGCCGTACCCGTCGAAGGCGGATTGTCGCAGTATTTCAGCGAAATATGGCGTTTCCCGATCCTGCCCAAGGATGAGGAACAGATGCTCGCCATTCGCTGGCGCGACAAGGGAGACATGGATGCTGCACACAAGCTGGTGACATCTCATTTGCGCCTGGTTGCTAAAATGGCGATGAAATACCGGGGATATGGCCTGCCCGTCGCAGATCTCGTCTCGGAAGGCAATATCGGCCTGATGAAGGCGGTCAAGAAATTCAATCCTGATCTGGGCTTTCGCCTTTCCACCTATGCCATGTGGTGGATCAAGGCGGCGATTACCGAATACATCCTGAAATCCTGGTCGATGGTGAAACTGGGAACGGTGGCATCGCAGAAAAAGATGTTTTTCTCGCTGCGCAGCCTGAAAGGTCGCCTCAATATCTTAGACAGCGGCGAATTGAGCCCGGAACAGGCGCAACAGTTGTCCGAAGTTATGGACGTGCCGGAGAAAGACGTCATCCAGATGAACCGGCGCCTGTCGGCCCGTGATTTTTCCCTGAATGCGCCTTTGTCGAATGAAGATGAAGGGGCCGAGTTCCAGGATACCCTGATCGATGCGCAGCCCAATCCTGAAAACCGCTTCGCCGCCGCTGAAGAATTGGGCCACCACAGCGCCATGCTTCGCGACGCCATGCAGGCGTTACCGGAACGCGAGCACCATATTTTGACCGAGCGCCGCCTCAAGGAAGACCCGGTGACGCTGGAAGAACTGGGGGAAGTTTACGGCATCAGCCGCGAACGTGTTCGCCAGCTTGAGGTACGTGCATTCGAGAAGGTCCAAGAAACGGTCCGCGAAGCGGTCGCAAAAGAACCCGAAATTTAAACCACGCTAGGCCAGGGCAAGCCGGTGAGGCGGGGAGATCATAGTTGGTTTCACCGACGGCGTCTTGCTGGAGCTGGCTGTTAGCATTGGGCGTACCGATGACTAATCGGAATTAACCGTCAGTTGTCACATTTACTGACCGCGTTTGCTGAATAAGTCCTCAATGTCTCGATAGTTTAATGAAAATCGAGCATAAAGCCACACAGCGTGGCGGATGACTTAAAGACGGGAAAATGAGGCGCTTGAAGGAGATGTTCTGATTGCGAGATGCTGCACTGGCACGGTAATCAGACGCCAGTCAGTTAAAATGACAATGTCGATTTATCACCTTAACGCAATGCTAAAACGGCAACCAGGAATGTTCCCGGTTGTAGTGCAGGTAGCCAACATTGGCGCCGGCGCGGAGCCCCACGCCGGTGCGAATCGGGGCCAGAACGACATCACCCGCCTGCTGATAGCTGACGCCGAAACCGGCGATTAAGTAAAGGCCGCCATCGACACCGGGATAACGCTGAAACAACGCGCCGTCATTTTTCAACCGATAGATCAGGGTGAAAACCTTGGATGCATTACCGCCGAAGTCCCAGCCGATGGACGGACCCTGCCAATAAACCTTGCGCGGCTTGGCGGTCTTGCGGTTGAGCATGCCGTTGCCATAGCGCAAGCCGATACCAATGGCGCCGCTCACTTCCTCGCCGACAATGAAGGCATTGGGCTGGCCTTGATCCTTGAATACTTTCTCGATCGCCTTGGCCAGGCCTTTGGTGGTATCGCCAAAAAATCCCTTAGTTTTGGCGGTGATTTCCTCTGCGCTGTAGGTATTGTCATCTTCGGCCGCCTTACTTGTTGGCGTCGCCACGATCAACATCACGGCCAGCAGAGCTATCAGTATAAGTAGTTTTAAGGGCATAACGGGGGTCTTTCGTTCTGCAATTCGTCAGGAAAACTCGAGAACTTTCGCGACACTAGCCAATTTGCGCCAGCGCTTAAATAAATTTCTTTGGCTCGCCCGGCGCTTCGGGCAGGCTCCACAACAGCAAGAAAGTATGTTAAACAGGATTAATCAGCATGATTGCGGATGCCGGAACTCCGTTTAAAATCTGAAATTCTTCTTGACCACGAAAGGGTTGGCCTGTGCAGTAGCCGGATGCGGTCGCATTCGAACAGAGGATTTGAGTCTGGTGGGGAAAAAGTGATTCGTTTCAGGGTGAAAGCCAACCGGCAACCAGTCTGCCTCCGTGGGGGCGGGAATGCTTAGGTTTCTGCGTTCCGCCTTCAGCCTTCAGCGACTGTTCGGCTTTGCCATGCTCGTCGGGTTTATGTTTCTTTACATCCTCGATCCTTATCCGGTGCAGTATCTCCGCCTCAAGACCTTTGATTATTACCAACAGCTGAAACCACGCGACATTCCACCGCCTGCGGGCAAGCTGGTCACCATCATCGACCTTGATGAACAGAGCCTGTCCGAAATCGGTCAATGGCCGTGGCCGCGCACCACCGTTGCCAAGCTGATCAAGAACCTGATGCAGATGGGCGCCGGGCTGGTTGCCTTCGATATCGTGTTCGCCGAACCGGACAGGATGAATCCGAATAAAATCCCGGACGTCATCACCGGCCTGGATGACGCGACGATCGCCAAGCTGCGCGCTCTGCCCAGCAACGATCAGGTCTTGGCCGATGTGGTCAAAAAAAGCCGCGTCGTTTTGGGGCAAGCCGGGTATTGGGAAAAGCTGGAAACCAAGAAAGGCCCGCCGATCAAGAAGTCCGTTGCGTTGTTGAAGCAGGGCAAGAACGTGCATCCGGAAAACTTCCTGCCCCGGTTTCAGTCCCTGATTCGAAACGTGCCGGTGTTCGAAAAAGAAGCCGCCGGACACGGTATTTTCTCGCTGGTGCCGGAACCGGACGGCGTCGTTAGGCGCGTGCCGACGTTGTTCGCGTTCGAGAAAGGCTTGTTTCCGTCGCTGTCGATAGAGATGCTGCGCGTCGCCTTGAATATCAAAACCATCCTGGTCAAGGCCAACGCCGCCGGGATCACCTATCTGGGCGTCCATAAAAATTTACAGCTTCCGACCGATAACCGGGGACGGGTGTGGCCGTATTTCTCGAAAAGCGACAAATCCAAATATGTCTCGGCCAAGGATGTCCTGAACGGCACCGCCGATAAGGCATTGATTAAGGGCAAGCTGACCATTGTTGGTACATCTGCGGTCGGTCTGCAGGATATTCGCGCCGTGCCGACGGAGCCGGTAATCCCTGGGGTCGAAGTTCATGCGCAGTTGATCGAAGCGGCGCTGCATAAAAAATGGCTTTCCAGGCCAAACTATTTCATCGCCGCCGAACTGGCGTTGATTCTGTTTGGCGGGATGCTGATGATCATCATTGTGCCGTGGGCCGGGGCCAAGTGGGGCTTGGCGGCATTTATGCTGGTCGCCGGCGGGGCCGGGGCGACGTCGTGGTACCTGTTCACCGGCATCGATTTGCCGATGGTCGGGCTGAAACTTCCGGGGCGCTTGTTATTCGACGCCGGCTACGCGGCTATTTCCATTCTGTTTATGTATATGGTGCTGACCTATGCCAGCTACGCCAAGGAAGAAGCCGAGCGGCGCCAAACCCGGGACGCGTTTTCCAAATATCTGTCGCCGGACATGGTCAATCGCGTCGCCGAAAATCCCGGCGAGTTGAAACTGGGCGGCGAACTGCGCGAATTGACCCTGTTGTTCTGCGACGTGCGGGGGTTTACCACCATTTCCGAGCAGTTCGACGCCGTCGGTCTGACCAGCCTCATCAACCAGCTGCTGACGCCGTTGACCAATGCCATCCTCAAACGTCAGGGAACGGTCGATAAATATATGGGCGACTGCATCATGGCGTTTTGGAATGCGCCGATGGACGACGATGATCATGCCTACAATGGCTGCACCGCAGCGCTGGCGATGCTGGCCGAGATGGGGCCGCTGAATGACCGGCTGGAAATTGAGGCGAAAGAAGAAGGCCGCAAGCATATCCCGCTGAAGGTCGGCCTGGGGCTGAATTCCGGCGAATGTGTGGTCGGCAACATGGGATCTGATCAACGTTTTGACTATTCGGTGCTCGGCGATTCGGTCAACCTGGCGGCCCGCCTGGAAGGGCAATCAAAGAGCTACGGCATGAACGTGGTCTTGGGCCCGACCACCAATGTGGTGGTTGAGGACCGGATGGCGACCATTGATCTCGACTTCATTCAGGTCAAAGGCAAGACCAAAGGCAGATATGTCTTCGCTCTGATGGGGGACGAGGCGGTCAAGGCCGACCCCGATTTCATTACCCTGCAAAAATTAATTCACGACACCTTGGAAAAATATCGTCATCAGCACTTCTCTGATGCCGCTGAAATGCTTAAAAAAATCCGCGTTCTCGGTAACGACGAAAACCGCCCCTGGAATCTCGAAGTCAACCTGGATGTATTCTGCGATCTCTACGAAGAACGCATCGCAGAATACAAAATAAACCCGCCGCCCGCCGACTGGGACGGCGTCTTTATCGCGACGACGAAGTAGGTATTTCGCTCAGCCGTTCTGGGCTTATTTTGACGTCATCACCCAGACGCCGTTCCAGTCTGCGGGCGGTTCCGCCTTCAGGTGTTCGCAGCGCTCAATATAGGTCTGGGCCAGCTTATCGTTCTCGTTGGCCTTGATCGCTTCGCTGAAGCGGACGATGCCCTTGTCCCAGTTGCCGTTGCGGTATTCCTTCACCCCTTCGTTGAAATAATTCACGTTATCCATCAGGTTGGGATAGGTCGCGTCGTTGTGGTAGTCGAGCACCTCATAGACGCCGACCGGCTCGGTCTTGCCCTTGACCACGACCAGGTCGATGTCGCGCAATTTGTAGGTGCCTTTGAGCTTGGCCCTGGTGAATTCGCTGATCAGGATGCGCGCCGAATACTGCTTGCACGCCGATTCCAGCCTTGCCGCCAGGTTCACGCCGTCGCCGATCATGGTGTAATCCATGCGCTTGGGCGAGCCGATGTTGCCCGACACCACCATGCCCGTATTCAGCCCGACGCCGTGGTCCAGCGCCATTTGACCGTTGGCCTCGCGCACTACGTTCCATTCCCAAAGCTCGCTTATCATGGCGATGGCGGTGCGCATGGCGCGGTCTTCGTCATCTTCGTGGTCTACGGGAATACCGAATCCGGCCATGATGGCGTCGCCGATGAATTTGTCCAGCATGCCGCCTTCGCGGGTGATGATATCGACCATGATGGTGAAATATTCGTTCAGCATCTGCACCGTGCCCTGGGCGCCCAGGGACTCGGTGATGGTGGTGAAGCTTCGAATGTCGGAGAACAGCACGGTAATCTCCGAGTTTTTGCCGCCGAGGAATTCATCTTTGCCGCCGTCGCCCATCAACTGATCGGCGATGCCCGGGTCCATGTAGCGCGACATGGTCGACTTCATGCGTTTTTCTGAACTGATGTCTTCGATCATGATCAACGAGCCGAGTTTATTGTTATCGTCGCCGATCAGCGGCAGGATGTTGACGTTGGCAGAGGTTTTTTTCTTTTCGCCTTCGAGCCCGAATTCCAACTCGGCGTCGATGAAGACTTCCGGCTCGGATGTTTCTTCTACTTTCTTTATCTGGTCCATCAGCCATTGGTTGGCGCCAGTGAAAAATTCGACCGCCTGTTTGCCGATGATGTCGTTTTCGTTCTCAAGCCGCATAATCCTGACGCCGGCGGCGTTGCAGGTGACGACTTTGCTGTCTTCGTCCATGGTGATGACGCCGTTGGACATACTTTCCAGCATGCTTTCGGTGTAGTTCTTCATGTTCTGGACGTCTTCGAATAGCTTGGCGTTTTCCAGCGCAATGGAGACCTGCGCCGTAAAAGCCTTGAGCCGTGTTTCGTCCTCGCCCGTGAAGGGGCCGCCGCGCTTGTTCAACACCTGGGTTGCGCCGATGGTCTTGCCGTCCTTGTTGATGATGGGGACGCACAGGATGGAGCGAGTGAAGTAGCCGGTTTTTTTGTCGAACTCCGGGTTGAAGCGCAAATCGGCATAGGCATAAGGAATGTTGACTGTCTTGCCCGACGTAAAGACGGCGCCGGCGATGCCCTTGGAATTGGGCAGCCGGATTTCGCCTAAGGAGTCCCCCATGGCGATGCGCGAAAACAGCTCGTCTGTTTTGTCGTCGTTGAGAAACAGCGTCGAGCGATCGGCGTTCAGCATCCGGGTCGCCTCAGACATGACCTTGGTCAGCAAGGAGTCCAGTTCCAATTCAGACGTCACGTCGGAAACCACGTCGAGGAATTCCATTTCCTTTTCGCGGTTTTTTTTCATTCGCTCGACGAACTGGGTGCTTTGCAGCACCACGGCGGCCTGGCCGGTGATGGCTTCCAACAGGTTCAAATCATCATCGCTGAACTCGCCGTTTTTTTTGTTGAGCGCCTGGGTGACGCCGATGACTTCGCCACTGACCAATTTGACCGGGGCTGAAACGATGTTCAGGGTTTTGAACCCGGTCTGTTCATCGACGTTGCGGTTGAACCGTTTGTCGGCATAGGCATCGGGAATTATTTCGCCCTGGCCCGATGTAAAGACAGCGCCGGCGATGCCGGTGGTATTCAGCACGCGAATTTCGCGCAAAAAATCGCCCTGGGCGACGCGGAAATACAACTCGCCCGTTGAGTCGTCGTTCATAAACAGCGATGCCCGTTCGGCCCCTAGTTCCAAGGCAATCATTTCGACCAGCGTCTTCAAGACCTCGTCCAGGCTTTCGATGGCCGCCACCCGGCGGGATATGTTCAACAGCATCTCCGCCTGTTGCAGCTTTCTCTCCGCCAGTTCCAACTTCTTGCCGGCCTGGCGCACCATCGTCGCCCGGTCAGGGGCGCGTTTCGGGGCGGGGGCGTTGTCGGGGTTGGTCATGGCTATTGTTTATCCTCAAGTTTCTGGCGCAGTGTAGCAGCGGCCTCCTGTAATTGCTTTATTTCATCGCGGGTCGATCGCTCAAGTTCCTGTATCCGGTCTTCGTACTTGAAGGTGACGACGTCTAGCTCGTCGCGAAGCGCTGCGGCGGTTTCCATAAGCTGTTTTATCTCATCCGTAGAATCGGCGACCACTTCCTGGACGGCGCGGTCTTTTTCGAAATTGAGATTGTCCAGTTCTTCGCGCAGCGCCTGGACGGTTTTGGTCAGTTGCTGGATTTTGTCATGGCCATGGGCCACCGCTTCCTGGATGGCCCGATCTTTTTCAAAACTGAGGTTGTCCAACTCTTCACGCAGCGCTTGGGCGGTATTGGTCAATTGCTGGATTTCGTCATGGCCATTGATGATGGCTTCCTGGACGGCACGGTCTTTTTCGAAACTCAGATGATCCAGTTCATCCCTCAGCGCCGTTGCCGTATCCTTCAACTGGATGGCTTCGTCATTGGCGTCACGAACAGCGCGTTGGGTATTGTCCTGGGCTTCGTAGCGCATGCCTTCCATCTCTTCGCGAAGCGCCGAGATGGTACTCTTCAGGTGGCGGATTTCCCTGTCCGCCCGAAGCAGATCATCTTGTTCTTTATCGGTTGTAAGCGTCGTTTCGCTCATGAATGTTTCTGTTCCCTTGTTTCCCCATGGCGCTTACCAGGAAGTACACCTTGCCTGTTCGCGTTTGTAATTGCCGGGGGTGTCGATACTGTCATTATTGTGGTCTAAAACCTTGTTCAATTCCTTGAACAATGGTTCCACCTTGTGTTGCAGGGCTAACTGCAATCGGTCGGCGGCTTTCTGCGGCGTCGAGGCGATAATCGGCTTCAAGGCCCAGGCGGCTTCGGCGATCCGCCGTTCGACCTTGGGAGAAAAAACGGCCAGGCCGTCGCGGAAAATCGCCAGATGTTCGTTTTCGTGCTCCAGCACGGACAGATATTGGCAACTGCCGCTAGGATAGCGAGAATCGACATAAATGGTGATCGTGTCATAGCCGAGCGACGCCTTCACCGATGACACCGTGGCGCAATGGCCGCCGCGTTTTCGAGCCAGGGTGCTGACGGAAATGTTCATGCGGAATTGCAGCTCGGTCAGGGTCAAACCGATGGGCTCCCAGTCGCGCCGGGAACTCGACGTTTTTCCCCGGTTTTGCAATTGCCTGAGCTGGCGGCGGTTTTTGCTGGTGTTGTAGGCCACCCGGCCGGGCTGGGTTTCGAGCGTCACTTGGGGCAGGGCATCAGTCTTGGCGCAACGCGCCGCCGCCTCGACCGTCGCAGGTAGAAAGGCCGCGCTCAGGACCAAAAAGCCCAGAAATATGCCCGATTTAACCATCATCCCTAAATGGTGCCTGTAAGAAGGCGGAAAGGCAATGCAAACAATGCCTTAAAGGGTTTCAGAGCCTTTTCATCCGGTTATGCCCGGCGAAGCTTTGAGCCTCGATGAAAACACGGGTGACGTCTTTGTGGTTGGCCTTGATGCGCTGTTCCAGTTCGCTAACCAGGCGTTCAACATCAACCGACGATAGGCTGTCGGCGAAATCGAGGCTGATATTGACCAACACATCCTGCGGCCCTAAGTGCATGGTCAGCAATTCGTTGACCGAGGCCTGTCCGGCATAAGAATTGACCAGGGCGCGGATACCGTCGATGACCTGCTGGCTGGCGCTTTCACCGATCAGCAACCCCTTGCACTCGAACGACAGAAAGCCGGCAACGGCGGCCAGGATCATGCCGATGAGAATAGATGCGGCCCCGTCCAGCCACGCCATGCCGGTGGCCTGCACCAGCGCGATGCCGACGAAGGCGACGATGATACCGGCCATGGCGGCGGAGTCTTCGAACAGCACGGTAAACACCGTCGGGTCCTTGCTGGCGCGCACCGCTTTGAAGTACCCGCCGCTACCTTTCTGGCGCTTGAATTCCTTGAAGGCGACCCACCAGGCGCCGGCCTCGAAAATAAAGGCGGCGCCCAGCACCATGTAGTTGACGGCGTAGTTGGTCACCGGCGTCGGGTGCTTGAGCTTTTCGATGCCTTCGTAAATGGCAACCCCGGCGCCGACGCCAAAAATCAACATGGCAACGACAAAGGCCCAGAAATATACCTCGCGGCCATAGCCGAAGGGATGCTGGGCATCGGCGGACTTGGTGGACTGTTTCAGCCCAAACAGCATCAGCGCCTGGTTGACGGTATCGACCAGCGAATGGATAGCCTCGCTGAGCATGGCCGATGAGCCGGTGTAAGCGGAGGCGCCGAATTTCGATATGGAGATCAGAAAGTTTCCAATGAGTGCGGCAATAACGACTTTTTTTGACCCGGGTGCGGCCATGGTTGAAAGATTTCCTCCCGCGTTATTCAATGAACCAAGATGTTAGCTTTTTAGGGCTAACATCTTGATTTTATTGGCTCCGGCGGCAGGACTCGAACCTGCGACATATGGATTAACAGTCCACCGTTCTACCAACTGAACTACGCCGGAATAAACTGGAGGCGCGGACCGGAATCGAACCGGTGTACACGGCTTTGCAGGCCGCTGCGTAGCCACTCCGCCACCGC
>JAZFSL010000008.1:0-13009 GCA_036446135.1 Rhodospirillales bacterium
TCGATAACGGCGAAAGCCAGTGGTTCCACGCTTATAATCGCAACAAAAAAAGCCTGACGCTTGATCTGGAAAGCGATCAAGGCCGGCAAGTCCTTTATGATCTGGTGAAATCGGCGGATGCGCTGACCTCCAACCTGCGTGGCGATGTGCCGGAGAAGCTCGGCCTCACCTACGACCATCTTAAAACCCACAGCCCGAAAATCGTCTGCGCCCACCTGTCGGCTTATGGGCGGGAAGGGCCGCGCGCCTCCTGGCCCGGCTTCGATTACCTGATGCAGGCGGAAACCGGCTATTTTTCCCTGACCGGTGACCCGGAAAACCCGCCGACACGTTTCGGGTTGTCGGTGGTCGACCAAATGACCGGGCTGGCGCTGGGGTATGCGGCGTTGTGCGGCATTATCCGCGCGCGCGCCTCTGGCGACGGCGGTGATCTGGATGTCAGCCTGTTTGACGTGGCGCTGTCGAACCTGGGCTATCCGGCGATGTGGTACTTGAATAAAGGCCACGTGCAGGAACGTTTGGCGCGCTCCGCGCATCCGTCTTTGACGCCGTGTCAGTTGTATAAAACGTCCGACGGCTGGATTTATCTGATGTGCAACAAGGAAAAATTCTGGCCGGCGTTGGCGCTCTCGCTCGGCCATCCGGAATGGGCCGATGATCCCCGGTTTCTAACCTTCAAGGAACGCTTTGATCACCGGCCGCTGATCCAGGACATGCTGGACGAGGCCTTGTCGGCCAGGACTACGGCGGAATGGCTGATCGATTTTGCAGGTCACGTTCCGGCGTCACCGATCCTTGATATCGCCGAGGCGCTGGATAATCCGTTCGTTGCCGACGAAGGCCGGTTGCAGGATATCGAGCTTCCGGGCCACGGCACGTATCGTTACCTGCGCCCGCCGGTGCAAATGGGTGAGGCGGCCCCGGCCCGCCCGGCGCCGAAACTGGGCGAGCATACGGACAATGTGTTGGGCGCACTCGGTTACGGGGCGGAGAAACTGGTGGCGTTACGCAAAGCAAAGGCAATCTGAATGATGAGCATGACATTATCGGAAAAAATTATCGCCAAGGCGGCGGGCAAGGCGAGCGTCGTTCCCGGCGAAATTGTCATTTGCGCCGTCGATGTGGCGATGATGCATGATTCTTCCGGCCCACGCAGAGCCGGCAAGTACCTAGATGATCTGGGCGTGCCGATTTGGGACAAGGACAAGCTGGTCGTCATTACCGATCATTACATCAATGACCCGGACCCCGGCAGCGTGCGTACCCAGGAAATCTCGCATCAATGGGTGGCCGACAAGGGGATTGAAAACTTTTATCCCGAACAGGGTATCTGTCACGTCATCCTGCCGGAAAAAGGCCACATCAAACCGGGCCTGTTTTGCGTCGGCGCCGACAGCCATTCGACCACGGCGGGCGCTTTTGGCGCGTTCATGGTCGGTGTCGGGGCAACGGAAATGACCGGCGTGCTGGCGACCGGGGAAATATGGATCAGGGTGCCCGAAACGTTGCGGGTTTCCGTATCAGGCACGTTATCGTCCGGCGTCGCCGCCAAGGATGTCATCTTGAAGCTGTGCGGCGATATCGGCGTCATGGGGGCTAATTATATGGCCGTCGAATACGGTGGTGACGCCGTCAAGGCGATGAGCATGGATGAACGCATGACCTTGACCAACATGGCCGCCGAATTGGGGGCGAAGACAGGCATTATTACACCCGACTGGGTGACGGCGGAAACGCTGGCTGCTTACGGCGCCGACAATGTCGATGTGGAAACCTGGCAAGGCGATGATGAGGCCAAGGTGGCGCGCACCATCGACATCGACGGCGCGGGCCTGGCGCCGCAGGTGGCCGCCCCATCCAACCCGGAAAACGCCGCCGACGTTGGGATTAGCGCCGGCACTGCCGTCGGCCAGGCCTATCTCGGCGCCTGCACCGGCGCCAAGCTGGATGACTTGCGCATGGCGGCAGAGATCGTCAAAGGACGGCAAAAGAGTAAAAATACACGTTTTTTCGTTGCCCCGGCGACGCACCGCATCCGCGACATCGCCGCCAAGGAAGGCATTTTAAAAATCCTGGAAGACGCCGGCGCAAAAATCCTGCTGACCGGGTGTGGGGGGTGCATCGGTTTGGGGGAAGCCAGACTCGATGACGGCATGACCGGCATATCATCGACCAATCGCAATTTTGTCGGCCGTGCCGGACCGGCCTCCTCCAAGCTTTACCTTGGTTCCGCCTATTCCGTTGCCGCCGCGGCCATTACCGGCCAAATCACCGACCCCCGGGAATTATTGGGGGAACTGCTATGAGCAACATTCAGGGTAATGCGCATGTCTATGGCGACAACATCGACACCGACCAACTGGCGCCGATCAAGTCCTACATGAATATGGAACCCGACGTTGGCTGCAAGCTTTGCCTCGAGCCGCTCGACCCTGATTTTGCCGGGGCGGTAAAAGCCGGAGACATCTTCGTCGCCGGCAACAATATGGGCATTGGCTCGTCGCGCGAACAGGCGCCCATGTTCCTGAAATTGCTCGGCATCCGCGCCGTGCTGGCGAAATCCTTCTCGCGTATTTTTTATCGCAATACGCTGAACTTTGGCCTGCCGGCGCTGGTCTGTCCCGAAACGGATAAAATTACCAAGGGTGATGTTCTTTCTATCGACCCGCTGGCGGGAACGGTTGAAAACCTGACCACCGACGAGACCCTTGCTTGCCAGCCGCTGCCGGAACACCTGCTGAGCATGATCGCCGACGGGGGCCTGTTGCCCCACCTTGAAAAGAGACTGAAGAAAAGCACCTGATTTCATGACGGAAATGCCGAAAAATCTAGCCCCCGCCGAGGTCAGAGACCTCATTCTTGGCAGCGCAGAATTAGCCTTGATGGACATCCGCGAAGAAGGCACCTTCGGCGACGGCCATCTGCTGTTCGCCGTGCCCATGCCGCTAAGCAGGTTGGAGATGATCGCATCCGATCTGTTGCCGCGGCACGGCGTGCCGATAGTTTTATGCGCCGGCGGGGAGGAAGATGATGTTCTTATATCCCGCGCCGCCGAACGGCTATCGCGTTTCGGTTATTCGGATATTTCCTGCCTAAAAGGAGGCCTCAAGGCATGGGCCGATGAGGGCCTCGAGGTCTTTACCGGCGTCAACGTGCCGTCAAAAGCGTTCGGCGAATTTATCGAGCTTTGGTACTCGACCCCCCACATTCCGGCCAAGGAATTGCAGGCTATGAAGGACCGGGGCGATGATCTGGTTATCGTCGATAGCCGTCCGATGGCGGAATACGAAAACATGTCCGTCCCCGGCGGCATCGACGTGCCGGGCGCGGAACTGGCGCTGCGCATTCATGATATTGCGCCTGATCCGAAAACCACCGTCGTCGTCAATTGCGCCGGGCGCACGCGCTCGATCATCGGTGCGCAATCGCTGATCAACGCCGGAATACCCAATCCAGTCGTGGCGCTGGAAAACGGCACCATGGGCTGGCATCTGGCCGGCTTGAAACTGGACCAGGGGAAGACGGATACATTTCCCGGCGTTTCCGGCAATGGGCTGGAAAAGGCGCTGGCCTGTGCCAAGCGGGTGGCGGAAAATTTCAAGGTGCCGAAGATAGATTTAGGCACCCTGGAACAATGGCGTCAGGACAAATCACGCAGCCTTTATGTATTGGATGTGCGCGACGCATCAGAATACGAGGCCGGGCATCTGACCGACGCCAGGCCAGCGCCCGGCGGCCAGTTGGTGCAGGCGACGGATCGCTATGTCGGGGTCCGTGGCGCCAGGCTGGTGCTGGTTGATGACAACGGCGTGCGCGCCACCCTGACGGCGTCGTGGTTAATTCAAATGGGTTGGACCGACGTTCATGTGCTTGCCGGTGGACTGGGGGGCGGGCTGGACGGCGAGTTGACAGGCGGGCCGCATCTGCCGCGCATCTTTGGCCTTACGGACGGGAGACCGGAATTGCTCAAGCCTAAGGAACTGGCGGCGATGATGGTCGGCGGCGGCGCCATCGTCGTTGATCTGGCCGACAGCCGCGAACACCGCCGTGGCCACATTCCGGGCAGCCGCTTTGGCATTCGCGCCAACTTGCCCGCCAATCTCGACGCCATTCCTTCCAAGCACAAGATCGTGCTGACTTCTTCGGACGGCGTTCTGGCGGCGCTGGCGGCGGTGGATGCGGTGTCTGCCGGGCGGGCGGTCATGGTTCTCGGCGGCGGCACGGCGGCATGGGCGGCGGCAGACCTGCCGTTGGCGACGGGCTTCAAAGACGCCCTCGATGATCCGGTCGATGTCTGGTATCGGCCTTATGATCTGGACGAAGGCAACGAAGAAGCCATGAAAACCTATCTCGGCTGGGAAGTCGACCTTACGACCCAGGTCGAGCGGGACGGCACGACGGCGTTCCTCGATTTCGGTGCTGCTGAAAAGGGGCAAGTGCTATGAAAATTCTCGTTCTTCCCGGTGACGGTATCGGGCCGGAAATTACCGCCGCCGCCATGACCGCATTGACGGCCCTGAACGATAAACTTTCCCTGAAGCTGGATTTCACCGAGCGCGCATTGGGTCTTGAGGTGCTGGCCAAGGAAGGTTCCACGTTGCCCGACAGCCTGATTGAAGAAATCAAAAAAGCCGACGGCGTCATCATGGGGCCGGTCGATACCTACGCCTATCCGCCGAAAGAAGAAGGCGGCATTAATCCGTCGGCGGCTCTCAGAAAAGAACTCGACCTCTACGCCAATATCCGCCCGTCCCGCGCGCGCGCCGGGGTACCGGCGCTGACGCCCGATATGGATTTGGTCATTGCGCGGGAAAATACCGAAGGCTTTTACGCCGACCGCAACATGTTTTCCGGTTCCGGTGAATTCATGCCGACGGAGGATGTCGCCTTGTCCGTGCGCAAGATCACCCGCCAGGGCTCGGCCAGAATCGCCCGCGTGGCGTTTGATTTGGCACGCAGCCGGAACAAGGAGGGACGGCGCAAAAAAGTCACCGTCGTCACCAAGGCCAATGTCTTGAAGGTATCGGAGGGCTTGTTTTTGGGCGAGGTCCGAAAAGTGGCGGCCGATTATCCAGACGTCGAGCTGGACGAAATCCTCATCGACGCCATGGCGGCCATGCTGGTGCGCACGCCGGGCGCGTACGACGTCATCGTCACCACCAACATGTACGGTGATATCCTGTCCGATGAAGCGGCCGAGTTGTCCGGCGGGCTGGGTCTTGGCGGTTCCGTCAATGCCGGCGACAATCACGGCATCGCCCAGGCCGCGCACGGGTCTGCGCCCGATATTGCGGGCCAGGGCATTGCCAACCCGACGGCGCTGATGGTATCCGCCGCCATGCTGCTGGAATGGCTGGGTGGTAAACATGGCCGCGATGATCTGATCGAAAGCGCGCAAACCTTTAACGCCGCCATCGACGCTGTGCTTGCCGACCCCGCCAACCACACCCCGGATCTCGGCGGCAAGGCGACGACAGCAGATGTCGGCAACGCGGTGGCGGCGGTCCTTCGACACACTCGCTAACGCTCGCTGCTCAGGATGAGGAGTTCTATGGCCAAACACCTCACCCTGAGGAGGCCGCAGGCCGTCTCGAAGGGTCGCTACTTTTCTTCCACCTCACCAATAACGGCGAGAACCTCTTGAAAACTCTGCGGCGCGGTGTCGCCAAATTTTTTTTTCAAGCCCTTGCTCACGGCCCAACGCAGCCGCTTTGCCGTTGCTGCCGCCATCATCGGCTCAATGCCCAGCGCTTGCAGCGTTTCGGCGACCTCTTCCATTTCGTGCGCCCGGCGTTCGCCGTGGATGGCGGTGCGGCCGATCAGGTAGCTGGCGGTCTTGTTCCAGTCGATGCCGGGATAGCCGTCGGCGATGGAATCCAGTACCCGGTCGGCGACCCCATAACGATCCGCGCCGAGCACGCATTCCTGAAACAATGCCTCCATACCCTTGACCATGACGCTGCGGAACATTTTGAACGCTGCCGCGCGGCCGATTTCCGGGCCGAAGTCTTCCATCGCCATGCCAAAGGGTTTCATTAATTCGATCAATGCCGGTGCGCTTTCGCCACCCAGCAGCATCGGCACTTTGTGCCCGTAGCCCGGCACGCCGGCCATGACGGCGGCTTCGACAAACTTGGCCCCGGTGTTCGTGACCACCTGGCCAACGGCAATTTTGGTCTGCGGCGAGATGGAATTGATATCGACATAAAGGTGCTGCGAGGTCAGATAGGGGGCGGCTTCTTTGGCAACATTGAGGGCGACGGCCGAGGTGACGGCGGCAAAAACAATGTCGGCTTCAGCCAGCAAGTCTTGCATGCTTTCCGCCATTTGAATCCCCGGGAGGGCAGGGCGCTCGAGGACATCAAAGGCGGTTATCCCGGTGGCGCCTTCACCGGCCAGGCCTTCGGCGATCAAGGATGCCGCTTCACCGAAACCGATGAAGCCGATTTTTGGATTGCTCATTGCGCCGCCGCTTGAGAATCTGTAATGGCCGCAATCGAGCCTAAGTCGGCTGCCTCATCAAGCCGCCAAAGGGCGTCCAGCAATTCCGCTGCCCCCTCATCGCCGAGAACGGAGCCCGTCAGCTCCAAGAATTTTTCCGCCAACTCATCGTCGGTGAGGGGGTTATCCGGGTCGCCCTTGCGGGTCGGGGCATAGTGTTTGAGTGTTTCCCCGTCCGTGGTTTCGATGCTGATATTGGCGGCCCGGCGTTTGGGAAATTGGGCTTCGAGATCGGCGTCGACGCTGACTTCGACCTTGGCGATAATGGCGCGCAGGTCCTGATCCGCCAGAAGCTCTTCGGAAAATGCCTCCATCCTGACGCGCCCAGTGCGCAATGCCATGGCGGCGACATAGGGCAGGGAGAACTTGGCTTCGAAGATGGTCTGGGGGTTGTCGTTGCCGCAAATTTCCAGGGCTTTTTGGAAGCTGGCAGCGTGGATGCGCTTGACGTTTTCCGGCGTCAGGTTGTGTTCTTTGCGAAGCGCCAGCACCCCGTCGATGGCGGCGTGGGTGTGGCCGCAGGCGGCGTGGTTCTTGAACGTATTGCGGATAATGGTGAACGATTTTCCTAAATCATCGGCGGCGGCTGACCAGTCCGGGTCTTTGCACATCGCCGCACCGTAACCGCGTTCGCCTTCCAGAATATCGAGCGCGCCGGTGACGCCTTGTTCTGCGGCTAAAGCCAGTTTTACACCGGTTTCCGCCGCATGGCCGGGGTGCAGGGGTTTGGCCATGGCGTCGGCGCGAAACGCCTGTTGCAGACCGGCGGCCAGGGTTCCCGCATTGGCCATGGCGTGCGCCGTCTTCTCTCCATCAAGGCCTAAAACCGCAGACGCCGTGGCGGCCGCGCCAAAGGTGCCGATGGAACCGGTGGTGTGCCAAAATTCGTAGTGCGCCGGGTTGACGGCGACGGCCATGCGGTTGGATGTTTCATACCCGGCGATAACGGCGCGGATCAGGGCGTCGCCGTCTTTGCCTTTTGCTTGCGCCAACGCCAGGGCGGCGGAAATCACCGGGGCGGCGGGATGATAAAGCCCGTCGCGGTAAATATCGTCGAACTCGATGGTGTGAACGGCAGCGCCGTTGATCAAGGCGGCGGTGCGGGCGTCGCTGGTTTTACCGGATGGATATAATACCGCCTTATGAGTCCCTGGGCCGTGACCGATTGAGTCCGCGTAGGCATCCATCAACATCGTCGCCGGTGGCACAATGCCGCCCCGGATGGTTGACGAGAACCAGTCGATAATGGCGCGCTTGGCGGCGTGCCGCGCGTCGTCGGGTAATTCGGCGGTGCCAAGTGACGCGGCATAATCGGCGAAACGCTTGATGATCATCGGGCCTGCCTCCTAAAACTGCACTTCGTACTGGGTCGGGTCGATGATGGCTTGCACCAGCAGCGGTCGGTTCAGCCCGTGGGCGCGCGACAGCACATTGGTCAATTCTTTTTCCGTTTCCGCCCGTTCGCCGTCGCATCCCATGGCTTGCGCCAAATTGACAAGGTCGGAGCTTTCAAACTTTGTCCCTGTCGTCGGATAGCCTAATTGGTTTTGCTTCAACTCGATACGGTTCATGGAATTATCGCAAAACACCACCACCACCAGCCCAAGGCCCAACTCGGCGGCCAGTTGCATTTCGCCGTGCACCATGGCGAAGCCGCCGTCGCCGGTGAAGCAGACGATGGGGCGGTCGGTTTCGATCATGCCCGCGGTGATGGCGGCGGGCAGCGAAAACCCCATGGACGACAACCCGTTCGACATCAACACGCTTTTGGGTTGGTGCGCCGTCCAGCCCTGACCGATAAGCAATTTGTGCGAGCCCACATCCGTGGTGATCAGGGTATCGGCGGGAAAGGCGGCGCGCGCCACATCGACAACGTCGGTCGGGTTGAGTTTGCCGTTTTGGCGGCCGGAATAATAAAGCTCTTTGACCGCGTCCCGGTGGGCCTTGATATCGGCCTCTTTCCATTTGGCTTGGCTTTCGCAACTTTCCGCCAGCGCATCCAATATCATCGGGATCGGGCCAACGACCTCTGTCTCCGCCGGATAGACCTGATCCGTGTTGGCAATGCTGTCGATGTGAATGACCGGGCACGTCATTTGCCAGGTTTTAATCAGCTCAACCCCGTCAAACCCGACGGCCAAGATCAAATCGGCGGATTTCAGGAAATCCCAGATCACGTTGTTGCACGCCATATCGACGGTACCGGCGAAATAGGCATGGTCTTCGTCCATGGTGCCTTTGGCCTTCGGCGACGTAATGACGGGACAGCCGAGTTTTTCGGCGAACGCCGTCAGCGACGGCCCGGCGCCTGAGCGCATGGCCGACATACCGGCCAGCACCACGGGCTTTTTTGCGTCCTTCAATTGCTTGAATGGGTCTTTGTTGCCGCCTTCGGTCTGAAAAAGGCTGATACCTTCCGCCGCCGCCTTCATGGGCGGCAGGGCAACGTCCGTATCGGTGGCTTCCGCCTTGGCAAAATTGGCATTCAAGGTGATATGCACCGGGCCGGGCCGTTCGGCGACGGAAAGCCGCAACGCCCGTCGCATGACGGTGGCGGCATCATCGGGGCCGATTTTTGTCGCCCATTTTGTGATCGGGCTGAATATCGCCAGTTGATCGATTTTTTGATGGGTAAAGGTGGATTCCAGCCGCGTCCCCAGTTGTCCGCAAACGGCGATCATGGGCGAGCGGTCGAGATACGCATTGGCGACGCCGTTGACCATGTTGGTGGCGCCGGGGCCGAGTGTCGACATGCAGACACCGGGAATGCCGGTCAACTGGCCTGCCGCGTCCGCCATCAAGGCCGCCGTGCCTTCGCGCCGGGCCAGGATAAATTCCAAGCCTTCGCGCCTGGCCGCTTCCATGAATTCGATGTTCTGGCCGCCCGGCAGGCCGAAGATGTGGCTAATCCCGGCGGCCTTGAAATATTGCGCCATCACTTGTGCGGTGCTGGAGTTCGATTTTGACACGTTGGTTGTTCCTTTAGGGTTTCCTCAATAGCTCAAGAATTGTATACAATCCTTCCAAGGCGGTGCAAACACTAGAATAGGAATACCCTGTGAGTAAAACACGCGAAACCGAAGTGCTTATTGTCGGCGCCGGGAATGCTGCGCTGACAGCCGCATTGGCGGCGCGCGAACAAGGCGCCAACGTGCTGGTGCTGGAACGCGCACCCTATGACGAGCGCGGCGGCAACAGCCGCTATACCGCCGGCGCCATCCGCTTTGCCCATAATGGCGTCGAAGACCTGTTAAAAGTGATGCCCGACCTGACGGAAGACGAACAGAAAAATACCGAATTCGGCACCTACACCCGTGACGAATATTTCGACGACATGTTCCGCATGACGCGCTATCGCTGCGATCCGGACCTGGCCGAGATGTTGATTGATAACAGTCTCGATACCCTGATCTGGATGGGCTCCAAAGGTATCAAGTTTCAGCCGTCCTATGGCCGACAAGCATTTAAGGTTGATGGCCGGTTCAAGTTCTGGGGCGGGCTGTGCCTGGAAACCTGGGGCGGTGGTCCGGGGTTGGTCGATGGGCTGCTCACCGCCATCGAGGCCGCCGGCATCGATATTCTTTATGGCGCCCGAGCGATGGAACTGATGACCAAAAACGGCGAGGTCAATGGCGTCGTCGCCCGGCAAGGCAACGACTTTTTCGATATCAAGGCCAAGGCCGTGGTGCTGGCGTCGGGGGGCTTCGAGGCCAACACCGAATGGCGCACGCGCTACCTCGGCCCCGGTTGGGATCTGGCCCCGGTGCGCGGTACGCGGTTCAATACCGGCGACGGCATCAAAATGGCGCTCGATATCGGCGCTATGTCGACGGGCAACTGGTCGGGCTGTCACGCCGTCGGCTGGGATCGCAACGCCCCGCCGTTCGGCGACTTGGCTGTTGGTGACGGTTTCCAGAAACACAGCTATCCGTTGGGTATTATGGTCAACGCCACCGGCAAGCGCTTCGTCGACGAAGGGGCGGATTTCCGCAATTACACCTACGCCAAATATGGCCATGAAATTCTCAAGCAGCCGGGGCAATTCGCCTGGCAGGTGTTTGATTCCAAGGTCACCGATATGCTGCGCGACGAATACCGCATCCGCCAGATAACCAAGGTCACGGCGGGCACCATCGAGGAATTAGCGGGAAAACTGGAAGACGTCGATGCAGACGCGTTCGTCAAGGAAGTCGCGGCCTTTAACGCCGCCGTTAGGACCGACGTTCCGTTTGACCCCTCGGTAAAGGACGGGCGTGGCACGACCGGCCTGGAAGTGCCGAAATCCCACTGGGCCAATCCGTTGGACACACCGCCCTATGAGGCATTCGCCATTACCTGCGGCATTACCTTCACCTTCGGTGGCCTCAAGATCACCACCGAGGGCCACGTTATCGACAGTGACGGCATGCCCATTCCAGGCCTTTATGCGGCGGGTGAATTGGTCGGGGGATTGTTCTATTTCAATTATCCGGGCGGCACCGGCCTGATGTCGGGCGCGGTGTTTGGCCGCGCCGCCGGCGCGTCGGCAGGGCGCGCCGCGACGGGGTAGGGGGGCTTCTTATTCTTGTGGGTTTTCGGGGGGCTCTTCGCCGGGCCAGACGGACTGTTTCCTGGGCGGTTCACCCTCGCCTGCGGCGACTTCGCCGTCTTCTCCCAACTTTCTATTTTCCGATTTTTCCATCTTGGCTTCCAGCCGCGCGGCTTTCTTGGCGGCCTTTGCCTTCTGGCGTTCCATTCGTTCGAATTTGTAGTTGGGCTTGCGGGGCATAGTTATCCTTTATGTCAGCCCGAGCCGATACATTAACCGGACGAGCTACTGTTGCCGTCTACCGGATGGGGCCGGCACCCAGATAATGAAGACGCTCTAGGCGGGAAACGTCAGTCGGAGACGACCAGATTCTCCGCCGAAGATTTACCGTCTTGACCGGGCACGAGTTCGAATTCGATTTTTTGCCCTTCGTTGAGTGTCGTCAGACCCGCCCGTTCGACGGCGGAAATGTGAACGAAGGCATCCTTGGAGCCATCGCTCAGCTCAATAAATCCATATCCCTTTGTCGGGTTAAACCATTTTACAGTTCCGGTAGGCATTTCGTGTCTCGTCCTTTCGAAAGCATTTAGTTAGCGCAGACCCCTATAATGTGAGCAGTCCGGGCGTTTTGTGCAAGATAAATCGGCGCAAATGAACCTATTGCCGCCCTCAGGAAGTGGGTAAAAAGTCACACGGGATGGAGCTTCGAATGCCACCTGATTGGAACGGAATGGTCTGGTGGTAAAGGTACGACGGCCACATGACCAACAGGCCTTCTTGCGGTTGATAGACGGGGAAGGCGGGATCGGGCCGGTTGGCCAGATAATCCGGCGGCCGGCCGAATTCGATCCAGGCCTGATGCTCTTGGTTTTCCGTCTCCATGACGTCGGGCAGCCTGGCGTAGTAACACGCCGTGATCCAGCTATCCGGGTGGATGTGCGACCGAACGTGGCCCTGGCCTTCCCAGATGTTGGCAAAAATGTCCTTGGTCCAGGTCTTGGGCCGTTGCGCCAGAAACGGGTGCTTAGGATCGATAGGGTGCGTGTCCAGGTAGCGCACCAGGGCTTCGTCGTAAATCTTCATGAGTTGATAGATCGGGCTGTTTTCCCCGTCGCGCTGCAGGTTATAGAACCGCTTGCCGCCCGACATTGATTGTTCGTGCGGCTGCGCAATCATCTCCGGATCGGCGTCCAGACGCTGGAAAAGTGCTTCGTTGAAGGTTTCCAAACTATCATAGCCGGGGGGAACATCGACGATGCCGACTTGCATAAAGCGCTCAAAATCACTGAGAAACGCGCCCTCTTCGTCACGACCGGCACCGACGTAGGCGGTCGTCTTGAGCCCCAGGGCAGCCGTATTGCCGGCATCGGCGGCAAGCACCCGATCGGCACACTCGAGAACCTCATCCCACAGGGCCTGCTTTGTTTTTGGGTCGTTGTAGTTTCCTGAGGGGGCAGCCGAGCCGGGGTCCAATTCCGGCAGAAGATCATCAATCGAGCGGCGATGACCAAAGCCGATGTCGCGCAACACCTTGCCCAGTTCAATCAGCACGATGGGGGAAGTGGGTTCAAGCTTGAGCGCCTGACGGAAGCATTGCTCCGCCTTCTCCAGCCGTCCCAGGTCGTGGAACACGCCTCCCAGATTGCTATGCGCCTCGGCGAAGTCGGGATTGAGGGCAAGGGCTTTTTCATAACATTGGGTGGCGTCATCGAGCCAGCGACGTTCCTTCAACACGTTGCCCATGTTGTTGTGCGCCTCGGCCAAATCGGGGTTGATGTCGAGCGCACGTTTGAAACTGGCGATGGCGTGGCCGAACGCACCCATTTCCCTGCCCGTAGTGTCGAGATGTGCATAGGCCTCGGCATAACCGGACCTGAGCCCTTTGTCGATGTCACGCCGCCCTTCGATGCTGAACAGCGCGTTGCCCAGATTATTATGGGCCTGGGCAAAATCCGGCTTCAGGTCGATGGCCTTTTGGTA
>JAZFSL010000009.1:0-11727 GCA_036446135.1 Rhodospirillales bacterium
AAGATGTTCCCGAGCGGTATTTTTCCACCGAACACATTGTTGATGGTAGACCGGCTGGTAAAGGAGGACTTTTTGTTCGAGGTTCAAACCGTCGCCGCAATCTGAGTGAGTGCCGCCATCTTGTGAAGTATTGACAGGACGTCCTTCAAGGCAACTTTACGGGGCTTGACACCCATGAGGCAAATTTCACTTCAGGCGTGATTTTTCAATTAACCCCTTAGAACTTCGGCATGTCCGCTTTCGGGGGGTAAAGCGGACATAGATCACGGCATGGCTGAATGTCTGCTAACAGCCAAAAGCAAACATTGAAAATCAGTATAAGAAGTTTAAGTAGAAGGCATTATCTTCTGAAAGTGTAACCCCACCCGCCTCCTAGTGAGCTTGTTGCCGTTCGGGATAGAGTTCACTTAGCGGTGCCGATTTTCCATTGGCCATGACGATACGGCAGTGTCCCCGATGAAGGAGGCGTGGTTCCTTGACGCCGCAAGAGTGAGACAGGAGCCGGATTCCGGTTTTAATGTTCTTCACATAATTTGCCACGCGAAGGGACTTGCCGGTCGGATCAAGGCCTTTTTGCAGCCGGCGATCATGTGTCGTAATGCCCGTTGGACAGGTGTCCTTGTTGCATTTTAGGGCTTGGATGCAGCCCAAGGAAAACATGAAGCCACGGGCGGAAACGACGTAATCAGCGCCGACGCAGAGCGCCCAAATCACGTCCGGCGGAGTGATGAGTTTTCCCGACGCACCGACTCGTATTCGACCTTGCAGCCCAGCTTCGGCGACCATGTCGATAACAAGGGGGAGGCTCTCGCTAATGGGTAATCCCATGTAATCAATCAGGCCCATGAGGGCTGGTGATCTTGTTCTGGCGCAAACGCTTCGGTAAGCAAGTAATCGTAAGCTCGCCACCCAAGGCACATACCCTCATATACTCCAGGGACCCTAATCTTGTTCACTTTCTCTATGTCATCGTTATTTCTGCCGTGGGTAATCGGGTTTCGAAACGCTTTGTAGAAATTAATTTCATAAACATCAAAAGCGGGTCAGGTCTGGCGAAAACAAGGGCAAGGCGCTGCTAAGCCACAATATCGTCACTGCCGTTACGAGGGTTGGCGACTGGCGTGGTGAACCGTTGGCTATTCGGATGCCACCTAGACACATGCCGGCGGGACGGTCTTGCGCGGTGGTGGTGCAAACAACCCATCCCGGGCCGGTCCTCGGAGCCGCCAACTGCACGCCACGGCCGGGGTCATAATCCACCTTCAAGAGCGGACATTCGGAGGGTATTCGCTAAATGTCCGTTAATGACCCAAAGCGGACATTCGCTTGATTGTCTTATTTCAGTCCGAGGCTATCGTGATTATGTTCATGAACGCCGTTTCGCCACCACTTTTTGGAAAAGGCCGCCGAAATAGGTCTCCTGACGCCAATGGAAGCGGTCCGGATCGGTCGCGAAGTCGATGATCTTGTGGCGCCAGAGGCTCTGGGCAAACGGTTCCAAGAGAGCGAAGACGAGGGCGGTGACCCATTTCAACGGATGCAACGGGTGCGGTTTGTGATAATCGATGAAGATCACCTTGCCGCCGGGGGCAACGCTTTCGAGCAAGGCATTGACGACGGCGCGTTTGTAGTCGTCGGGCATCTCATGGAGCAGGAAGAAACTGATGACGTCATCGTAAGGCCCGCCTCCGGGCCGGGCGGCGTCGGCCGTGCGCACGCTCGCCCGGGGAAAACCCTGTAATTTTTCCCGGCAAGATTCGATTTGGGCCGGGGAAACGTCGATCACCTCAAGCCGTCCGGCGGGGCAGATGAATTCCGCCAACCTGGGCGACAGGTCGCCATAAACACAACACGACAGAAGGACATGGCGGCCCGGTTTCAGTTCTTCGAAAAGGACCCGCTGCAGGCGATCTTTGTTTCCCCACAACACCGTGTTGACGACCCAGTCATGATCTAAATGCCGGACATTGACCGGATTGATATAGGCCCAGGTGTAAACCTCACTGAGATACTTTGGGATTTTTACTGTATCCAGGGACGGTGGTTTGACCAGGGCAAGGGCCGGCGCGGCAACCTTTTTGGCGGGTCTTCCGTCAAGGGGCCGGTGATAGTCCAGGGTTTCGACGACGGCCATTTATTGCTCCTCGATCGCTTTTCCCAAGCAATGAACGTTGATAGGCGATAAGTATCTGACACCTTCCCGGCAGGCGATATTAGGTATTGTTCGTATGGGATTATACGTATGTGGATCGGAAAGGAGCCGGGGTGACGTGCCGCCTAGCCCATGGCGCGTTGGATGGCGTCAAGAAGTTTGCGGTGATCGAGCGGCTTTTCCAATATTTCGACAGCACCCGCCTGTAGCGCGTGGGCCTTCACCTTCGGGTCGTCAACACTGGTGATGATGATAACCGGCAAAGTGGCCCCTTTTCGCGCCAGAGCATCAAGAACCTGCTGCCCGCTCATGACAGGCATATTGAGATCAAGCAGAATACATCCACCACGGGAGGGATCATAGGACTCCAGGAAATCCTGGCCGTTGGCGTAGACCTCAACGGCCTGATCCTCGGATTCCAGCATGGCCTTCAATCCGCCGCGAACGCCGTCGTCGTCATCGACAATAAAAACCTTGGATTGGACTGAAATATTCACTTGTGGTTCCTAGCCAAAACAATCCTGACAAACGCCTGCATGGTGCAAACGCCCGCATGGTTTCATTACAACCAATTTTGTGCGGCGGTGAAATTAGGAGTTGTACGTATTAATTGCCGGACCAGAACTCCGCTTACGATATATCGGGCTCAATTCCCAAGGTCAGGGCCATTCGAACAAGATGCGCCAGGTTGCGTGCCCTCATCTTTTCCATGACTCGCGCCCGGTGAACCTCGACCGTCCGCGTGCTAATTCCCAAATCGAAGGCAATCTGCTTGTTCAAGCGACCGACAACCAGGTGCTCGAACACCTCATACTCGCGAGGTGTCAGGCGCCCGATCCCTGTCTTCGCTTCGTCCACGGATGCCTGCTTGCGGTGGTTTCGCTCGCTGAATTCCAGGGCGCGCCGAACGCCGCTCAGGATGACGTCATCAGTGAACGGTTTCTCAATGAAGTCTATGGCGCCCGCCTTCAATGCCTTGACGGCGATGGGGACATCGCCGTGCCCGGTGATGATGATGACCGGCAAGGAGGACCCGTTGTCGGCCAGCTTTTGCTGTAACTCTAGGCCGTTCATGTCGGGCATCTGGACGTCGAGCAGCAGACATCTGCCGCGATCAGTGTCATGGGAGTCGAGGAACTCCTGACCGGCGCTGTAGACCTCAGCCGTCAGGTCGGCGGACTCTAAAAGCGCCTTAAGCGAATCGCGAACGGCGGCATCGTCATCGACAACGAAAACTATTGCTTCACTGGTCATGGCTCTTATTGGTATCGGAAAAGGCTGGCAGAGTGAAGCGGAATACGGTGCCGCCGCCCGGATTTGGCGTCGTCCACAATCGGCCACCGTGTTCATCAATGATCGACCGGCAGATGGACAGGCCAACGCCCATACCGTCCGGCTTAGTGGTCAAAAAGGGTTTGAATAGCTGTTTGGCAACTTCTTCGGGAAGACCGGGCCCGGTATCGCTAACGGCGACTTCGATGGAATTGTTCTCCGCCGCCAACGTGGTGATGGTGAGTTCACGTTGTTCCGACTCCATCAGGGCATCGAGACTGTTGCGCACCAAATTCACCACGACCTGTTGAATCTGTATCTTGTCCATAACAACCAACGGCAGGTTCCGGCCCAGGTTAAACCTGACCTTGACGTCCTTGCGCGCGGCATCGAGGAGCGCCATGGCGTGGGCTTCCTCGACAATGGCGTTGATATCGCCTTTCGAATATTCCGTCTCTCCCTTCTCGATGAATTGCCTAAGGCGGCGGATAATCTCTGCCGCCCGGGTTCCCTGGGCGACCGCCTTATCCATATTTTCGTAAACCTTTTCCCGGGTGTCATCGTCTCCCTTCTCCAAGATGCGGCGGGCCGCCTGGATATAACTGGCGATCGCCGTAAGGGGCTGGTTAATTTCATGCGCCAGCGCCGACGTCATCTGCCCCATATCGCTCAATCTGGATACCCGACGAAGTTCGCTGTCCTTTTCCCTGAGTTCATTTTCGGCTCGCTTGCTGTGGGCAATGAGGAAAGCCGTGATCCAGATGGCGAACAGCGCCAAAGTCCTATTGGTTATGACGATCCAAAAAATGCCGGCGGTCGGTGACAGGAAGAAGCCGAGAATAGTGAGGAATGTTCCCACCGCTGCCAAGGTAAAAAGGTGTGATCTTCTCGGGAACCAATTGCCGAGAAGGACCAGCGCCACATAGGGCACGCCTCCGGCCACGCCCAAGGGAAGCAGCAAATCAAAGGCAAAAATAAAACCCGCGATAAGGGAGCTTAGGATAATCAATCGAGAGGGCACGTTAGCGGTCATGTCAAAGCCTGAATCCGTTTGTACACACAGCATTCTGCGATGGAGTGATGACGAGCCGCTTCAACATCACTTGAGCCGTTGAAGTGAACAGATTTCAAAACAAGTCATAGGCGCCACCGATAGTCAATCCGCCGTGTCCCGCCGCTCCCCATACGTACATATACTTAGGTACACTACCGAATATATCTCCTCGAACAGCTATAGGACAATTACCTCCGAAGGTTGATCCCGGCATCGGCCGGGCAAAGGAGGTAATCGTGAACGATGTAAAGACGTGTTCCCCCGTCAATCGCCGGGATTTTATTAAGGGAGCCACAGTCGCCACCGCGGTCGGTGTCGGCGCAGTAGTGGTTCCTGGCGCGGCAAAAGCGGCGCTCACCAACCGCCCTGTACATTACGCAATGGTCATCGATACACGCAAGTGTACCGGTTGTCACGCCTGCTCCGTGGCCTGCAAGGCAGAATTCGAGGTTCCCCTTGGAGTCCAACGCTCGTGGGTGGAGTACGTCGAGAAGGGCACATACCCAAATGTCTCGAGGAGCTTCCTGCCGCGTCTTTGCAACCAATGTTCCGAACCGCAGTGCGTTTCCGTTTGCCCGACCGGGGCAACCTACAAACGAAAAGAAGACGGCATTATTGTCGTCGATGCAGACAAGTGCATCGGCTGCAAATACTGTATGCAGGCCTGCCCCTACGATGCGCGGTTCATCAACCCCAAGACCGGCACGGCGGACAAATGTGATTTCTGCCTGCACCGGGTGACCAAGGGGCTTGAGCCGTCTTGCGTCAACACCTGTCAGGGCAGAGCCAGAATCTTCGGCGATCTGAACGACCCGAACAGCGAGGTCGCCAAGCTCGTCGCCACCGAGCCGGTGACGGTGCTGAGGCAGGAAATGGGAACCAAGCCGAATGTCTTTTACATCGGCGCCGATCACGCGGACGAAAGCGATACCCGGGTTCCCGGGCAATACATCCGGGTCGATACGCATCGTCCGGCTTTAGAGCGGAGGTAACGAACATGTTTGAAACTCATTGGGGCTTACCGGTTATCGGGTACCTGTTCTTGGCCGGCGTCGGCGCCGGCGCTTATACCGTAAGCGCCTCGGTACTGCTTCGTGGTGGTGGTGGCGGCGGCTTCTCTGGCCATCACTATAATATAGCGCGTTATGGCGCCTTGTTGGCGCCGCTGCCGATGATGATAGGAACCGGCATGATCATCCTAGAATTGGGAACCTTTCAGGCGGCCATCGCCCATGGCGACTTCGGTTTGCTCTTCAGGTGGATCAACCTGTTTCTGACCATCAATCTGTCGCCGATGAGTATCGGCTCCTGGGTGCTTGGTCTGTGTATCATGGCTAGCCTCGTTTACGCCTACACCTTTGTCGCCCCGGGAAGCGCATCCAGCGATAACATGAGGAAACTGCGCCAGGGACTGGCGTGGGTCGGTGTGCCGCTTGGGATTTCCGTGGCGCTTTATACCGGCATCATGCTGGGCGCCATGCCGGCAAGGCCATTTTGGAACACCCCGGTTCTGGCTCTTCTGTTTCTGATCTCGTCACTGTCGACGGGCGTTGCCGGAATCCTGCTGTTGCGCGCGATATTCGGCAAGCACCGCACGTCCCAGACCGATGAAGCCGAGAACGACTACTTCAAGAGTTCAAGCAATGCCAACTATCTGCTCGCGTCTTCTGACATGATGCTGATCGGATTTGAAATCATCGCCATCTTCCTGTTCATCATGTTCGCGCATCTGACCATCGGCAATCCGGCACAAGCGGTGTCGGTTATCCTTCCCGGCGGTGAATTGGCGAGCTTGTTCTGGGTTGGTGTCGTCGGCATCGGTTTGTTGTTGCCGGTGCTGATCGAGATTCGGTACGTCGTCCCGACGCTACTCTATCATCAGCCCTATGCCATTCCGCGCAGTACCGAGATGATCGTTTGTACCGTCGTCCTGATCGGCGGGTTCCTGTTGCGTTACGTCGTCGTCATCGCCGGTCAAATTACCGGCCCCTTGGGAATTTAAGGAGGCGAAAATGTTAAACCGTCGAAACTTTTTGCAAGTCGGCGCCGCCGTTCCACTCGCCGCATTGGCCGGTGAAGCGTTAGTCCGACAAGTCTCCGCAGGACCGGTAATCGGTGGCAAGGATTTCTCGCCATACACCGGCAAGGAACGCCAAGCCATTCCCAGCGCCTGTTGGCAATGCGTAACCCGGTGTCCCAATATCTCCTATGTGGAGGGCGGGCGCCTGGTGAAAATCGAAGGGCAACCAAACTCCATCCGCACAAACGGAGTCATGTGCTCGAAGGGTCAGGGCGGCGTCAATCAGTTCTCTGACCCGGACCGTATTCTCCATCCCATGCGCCGTGTCGGCAAACGCGGCGAAGGTAAGTGGAAGCGGGTCAGTTGGGACGAAGCCCTTGGTGAAATCGCCGGACGCATGAAGAAACTGCGTGACGCGGGAACGCCCGAGAAGTTTTGCTTCCACTACGGCCGCATGAAGGCGAGCCAATCGAAGCTTACCAAGATGTTCCTTTCGAATTACGGCACCGGAACGATCGGCAACCATACCTCGATCTGCGAAGGCGCCAAGTGGACGGCCCAGGAAATGACCTGGGGCGGCCACTACGACAACTGGGATTTTGATCACACCAATTATGTGTTGAACTTTGGCTCCAACGTGTTCGAAGCCCATACCAACCACATTCCGGTATCGCATCGCTTGATCGCTCGAATGGCGGAGAAAAACATCCGCATGGTGACCTTTGACGTGCGGTTGTCGAATACCGCCGCCAAATCGTCTGAATGGGTGCCGATAAAACCGGGAACGGACCGCACGGTTGTTCTGGCCATGTGCAACGTAGTGATGAACGAAGGTCTCTATAAGGGCGAAGGTGAGGAATTCCTCAAGTTCGTCAAGGTAACGGCTGGGCTGAGCGCCACGATTGATGAAAAAGTCGCTGCACTAAAAGCGCATTTGGCCCCATTCACGCCGGAATGGGCGGAGAAGATCAGCGGTGTTCCCGCCGATAAAATCCGCACCATCGCCCGCGAGGTGGCAACGAGCAAACCCGCCTGCATCATCAGCTATCGGGGAGCGGTCGCCCATCATCATGGCGCCGATACCGAACGCGCGGTGCAGATGCTGGCCTCGATCACCGGTAACGTCGATAACCCCGGCGGCAGGTGCAAGGCGGTCGGCGCAAAATGGAAATACCCGAAGGGACCGAAGAAAAAGCCGAAGGCCCGCAAGCTGAAAATCGTCGATGGCCTGAAGGGCGCGGCGAAGATGCCGACCCACCACGTCAGCCATCAAGTCTTGAAAGTGATCAAGGATGGCGGCGGGGGACGTCCGGATATCTACATGTGGTATTGCTACACGCCGGTTTACGCCAACGGCGAAGTCCAGGAAAATATCGACATCCTCAAGGACGAGACGTTGATTCCCTTCAGCGTCTGCATCAACCCGTTCTATGACGAGTCAGCCGCCCTGGCCGACATTATCCTGCCCGACACCCCCTACACGGAACGTTGGGGTTGGGAGGATATGGTCTCGCCGGCGCAGATTCCGGAATACTACATCCGTCAACCGGCGGTGAAGCCGCTCGGTGAATGCCGTGATTTCGCCGACGTCTGCATCGAGCTGGCAGACCGACTGGGTTTCCCCTTAGGGATCAAGAGCCACGAGGAATTCGTCAAAAAATCATGCGAGAAGACACCGGCGGTTAAGGCGGCCGGCGGCTTCGAATATATGAAGGCCAACGGCGTCTATCATGATCCGAAGGCGAAGCCGCGCTATTACTCCTATAAGAAGGTTCTCAAACCCGAGGCCTACCAGCAACCCGGTATCGTCCAGGACCCGGCAACCGGCGTCTATTGGAACTGGGAAAAAGCCCATGTGAAGAGCGAGGCAGAGGCCCTGAAGAAAGGCTACACGCACACCAAGAAAGCCTACAAGGCCTACGTCGGCCAGGAAATCGACGGCGTCGTGTATTCGGGCTTCAAACCCGACAAGCTCAATAAGTCGGGCTACATGGAGCTCTATTCCGAGATAGTCGAGGCCCATGATCTTCCGGCTATGCCGTCATGGACTCCGGCACCCGAACACGCGGCCATGAAGCCCGATGACATGATCCTGACAACGTACAAGATTGCCACTCAGATCCATTCGCGCTCAGCCAACTGCAAGTATCTGACCGAGATTTCCCATGACAATCCGGCCTGGATCAATCCCGCATCGGCGGCGGAGAAAGGCATCGCTGAAGGCGATACTATCAAGATCAAATCGGAGTTTGGAGAGATCAAAACCACCGCCAGGGTAACGCCGGCAATCGTTCCGGGCACCATCGCGGTCTCTCACCACTGTGGTCACTGGGAATACGGCCGCTACGCTTCGGGGAAGAAAGCCCCTGATGGACGACCCGACGCCACCGAAGCCGGAAGCATCTGGTGGAAGAATAACGGCGCGCATCCGAACTGGATCATCGGAACGAAGGCCGACCCGATCTCAGGCCAGATGCGCTGGATGGATACCGTTGTCTCCGTAAAGAAGGCTGCCGCTAATGCATAACGTGATTTCTGGCTCCGAACACGACGAATTGGCCAGGAGCGCCATCGAGCGAAGTCGGCTTTATGATCTCCTGGCCACGGTTTTTCGCCACGAACCATCGCCTGAGTTTTTGTCTCATTTGAAAGCCCCGGAAATGGCCGATGCCTTGTCCAACGCCGGTATCGACCTTGGCGAGGAATTGGAGGCCGAAAAATTCGCCGATCTGGCCGAGGCCCTGGCGATCGAATACACGCGATTGTTTTTCGGGCCGGGGAAACATATTTCTCCGCACGAGTCGGTTCAGTTAAAACGAGGCAGCGGCATCCTGTGGGGGGCGGAGACATCGGCCGTTCACAGCATCTATCACGCCGCCGGGTTCGAGCTTGGCGAATCGGAGACGAATATTCCCGATCACCTCAGCGTCGAGTTGAATTTCCTCTCGCTTCTCGCCAGCCAAGAATCCCAGGCCTGGGCCGACCAAGACTTGGACTGCGCCGCCGAGTCCCTGCATCTTCAACACGACTTCATTTCGCAACATCTCGGAAAATGGGCGGCGGCGTTTTGCGCCAAGGTCACCGAGGAGGCCGAATTTGCTTTCTACCCGGCGTTCGCCGATCTGCTACGCGGCTATTTATCCGGTGAGAAGGCGGACATAGTTGATCGGCTGAGTTCACCCGGTGCCGGTGAGCAATCGGAAGGTAGTGTTTTGAGTGACGGCTATACCGAAATCGCAAATGTCCATAGGTAGAGAAGCATGACCTCATTGCCATCATCCGGAGCCGGCAGACTTGCAACTGATTTTCCCGAAGTTTGGGAAGCGTATGAGGCGCTTGGAAAATCTGCCGGAAAAGCAGGTCCGCTAGACGCACGTACCCGAAGATTGATCAAATTGGCTCTTTCGATTGGCGCTAATTCAGAAGGGGCGGTCCACTCTCACACTCGCCAGGCAATTGAAGAAGGTCTGCCCGCGAAAGAACTTCAGCAGATAGCGGCTATGGCCATCACCACGCTTGGCTTTCCTGCGGCAATGGCCGGGATGTCTTGGATCAATGATATTCTGAAAGATTAACCCTGAACGAAATCAGCCGTTGTGGGCGATTTGGAAAATTTCGGACTTCCGACTCTCGTCCTCATGTCTGCTTCTGGCTATTAGCGGACTCTTTGAGTGGTAGCCAAATATGTCCGCTTTGCCCCCGAAAGCGGACATTAAGTGAATTACGTTTTGTCCGCATCTTCTTGGGTGGGCGGATGTTGAAAACCGGCCACAGCGTCAGATTGCCGACATCCCTCCCGCTCGAGAAAAATGTCACCTTATTAGGATTTTAGTTTAAGGCATTTTCCGTAAACAGTGGCAAACGCCTCTACCGTTGAGGTTAATTGGTTCTGCTGGTACACAACGATGCCGGCAAGCACCAAAATGACGACGATCATCACCCCGCCGGTAATGTTAGATACTGAAGAGGTTTGTTGCGTTTCAGACATAATATTTCTCCTTATACGATCAATGAGTTCCAAGGGGGAACACTACCCCATTTAACTAAATTTAATTAAATAAGTCTAAATCAAGGCGAAGTATTAACATAAATGATCTGCTCAGGACTGTCAGAGGCACCCCTTGCTACCCCCCAGCGCACCTCTGACCTCCCTGTTGAACTCGACGAGCTTTTGACCCGGCGTTTTCATGTATGTGAGCTATGGTGTCGTGAAAATGTCCGCTTATGGCTATTAGCGGACATTACGAACTTTTGACATTACATTTTCATTCGCTGATTGCTCGCCCCAAAACTTCATATAGAATTGCCCTAACAAATTGGTTGGAGGGGAGAATGGCTCAAGTTTATCTCAAAGGATGGGTGCTTCTATCATTACGCATTGTGCTTACCGCCGCCGCTTGGGTGTTGCTTATCACCTATGCCCACCACCTGAGCCATAAATATATCGGCGGCATAAAGGAGGTATTTGAATCGCCTCTATCGCAAATGGGCGCCCAAGTCGTTATTCTCAGCATACTCGTTTACCTCATAACGCTTAGTTTTCCCTTCCTTCCGCAACCAAGGTTCCGGGGCTTATGCTTGCTCGTTTTTTGGGCGTTGTTGTTGGTTCTTGGGCATCAGTTGTCACATCAGGGATTTCACGAACTGCAAGGCGCACTCACGTCGTCGGGCTATGAAATCGGAATAATTGCCTTGGCGATGTCTGGCTTGGCGTATCTTCTGCTTCTCGCCCTGCCTTTTGTCCCCGGCGTCGAATTGGGTCTGTTGATAATGGTAATTTTTGGCCGTGAGGGGGTTATCGCTGCCTATTTAGCAACCATTGGTGGGTTATGCCTTGCCTTTACGACAGCCCGGTTGCTGCCAACCCGGATGACGTCCAAATGGATGTCGCGGCTGGGACTGTCCGACGCGGCGGAGAATCCGGGTGCGGCAATCAATGGCATGGTGGTCAATGCCAAGGGGGCAGGTAGGCTGACTGGAAAGATTGGAACCTTTCTCCTTGATCACCGTTACATCACTCTTGCTGCGTGCTTGATGCGGAGCCTGATTGAATCCGAATGGCAACGCCGGGCAACGCCGGCCCTGGCCGTGTAGGAGACCGCCCCGTTTCACTATGGTACTTGTGGCAAGTGGCTGATATAGAGGGTGCTGGTGGTGTTTAGCTGGCTCATCTAGCATGAGCCCCCGGTATCCATAGTCTACCCCGCGACAGGAACCTGTCGGCCAAGA
>JAZFSL010000010.1:0-3098 GCA_036446135.1 Rhodospirillales bacterium
GTCGACAACCGTCCCGCCTTTGCCGCCCTATCGTCGCTAGAGGTCATCTGGCTGGAGGAACTCGACTCCCGAACCAAGAATCTCATGTCCGACGTCACCGAAGGAGAAAGCTTGATTACCCTGACCGTCGTTTTTGTACCCATTTTAGGGATTACGGTGATCGTCTTGTGGTGGTTCATGCAACGTCTGGTTCAGGTAACCGTGGAAACTGCAAAAGTTGATAGGGAACTCAGAACCAGCGAAGAAAAAAACCGCCTTTTCGCTGCCGACGTCGCCCACGAACTGAGGATGCCGCTGGCTGTTATGCGTCTTCATCTGGAAAAGGTGGAAGACCGGGAAACGGCGAAAGATATGCTTGAATACGTAGATAAAATGGGCCGGATGCTGGAGCAGCTTTTGGCTGCGGCAAAAATCGAAAGCCAAGCCGATCAAAAAATGGAGCGGGTCAATCTTCTTGAAATTTGCGTCAAGGTCGGCGCTGATATGGGGCCCTTGGCCCTCAGAGATGGCCGCTCTATCGAAGTTCGCGGAACAGATAAACCAACCCTTCGAAGCGCCAATTTATTGGCACTCGAACTGGCGGTGCGAAATCTAGTCGAAAATGCGATCAAATACACGACCCGCAACACAAAAATCATCATCGAAGTAACAGACAAACCTGCCATCAAAATAACCGACAAAGGCCCCGGAATCCCTATGGAAATGCGTGAAGTGATCTTTAACCCGTTTTTGCGCTCAGACCGGCGAAGCGGCGGTTCGGGCCTGGGATTGTCAATTGTACGCCGTGCTGCCGTGATACTGGGCGCTACGATTAAAATTGATGACGGCCCCGGCGGCGGCTCAGTGTTTACGATATCCTTCCCGCCTGAAAGCCAGGAAGCGTCGACATGATGTCCTGGAGCAGGGCAATTACCCTTTTGGGCATTTTTCTGTGGCCTACCGACATTGCCGCCCAGAAACCTCCCTTATCAGGGGCACAAAAAGGCCAGGCTATCGCGGAAAAACACTGCGCCAGATGTCATGTTATTGGCTCGCAGAATTCCATGGGCGGGATTGGCTCTACTGCCTCTTTTCAGATGATCGCCGGTATGCCCGATGGCTTGATCCGATTTCAGACCTTTTACGCCCGTCGACCCCATCCGGCATTTTTGACCGTGCCGGGGATCCCCAAATGGTCGAAAGCTCCCGCCTACGCGACGGAATTTACCATGACCCTTGATGAGGTGGATAATATCGTCGCCTTTGCCAAAACCCTGGAAAAGAAGCAGCCCGCTGGATTCAAAAGGCGCTAAACCCTGTGCACGGTAGGAAACTTACTCCCGAACGATCAAGTGGCGTTGGTCGGTGTCAGTTTCGACCCAGACAAAATATTTCACTTTTCCCCGGCGGGCGGCAGCGGCTTCGATCTTGTCAATCCACCATCCAGGTTTTTGCAGGGTAATGTGCGCAATTTCATGATTTTTCCGCACCCCACCGAACAATCAATCCCGGTATACCCGCCCAAGACACCCCATAGCCAACTGTAAAAAAATAAAATCATTTTCAAGATACGAGTTAGAATTAATTCAAATTATTTTTTTACAGAATATAACTGTTAATATGACTGGCAATCACATTCATATTCCGCTATATTAAGTATCTATCGAGGAAAATAGTATATGAAGAAATTAGGCGACATTCATGACAGTGCCCAAAGGGCCAGCTGTTTTCTAAAATCCCTGGCCAACGAAAACCGATTGGTCATTCTGTGCGCCCTTGCCGAGGGTGAAAAAAATGTCGGTGAGCTGGAAGCCATTCTCGGCATCCGCCAGCCAACGTTGTCGCAGCAACTGGCAAGGCTGCGATCCGATAAAATGGTTTCGACGCGCCGCGATTCCAAGCAAATCTACTACACCCTTTGCAGCGATGAAGCCGAGTTGGTGATGGGCATGGTGTTTGAATTGTTCTGTCAGGGCGGAGTCGAAGATTACGACTTGGATGACAATGACGACGACGGCAAACCAAAATCAGGCGACGCAGCGGCAGCCTGAACGGCCCCCTCTACTGTAAGAAGGGTAGTCCCTATCTATGCCTCTGGGTTCGTTTGTGCGGGCCGATACCATGACAGCTTTTCCCTCAACGTCACCACCGAGCCGATAATGATGACTGCAGGTCCGGGAAGCGTCGCCGCATTCGTTTTGTCGGCCAAATTCCCAATCGTGCCGGTAATCACCCGCTGCTCCGGGCGGGTGCCGTTATCGACAATCGCAGCGGGCATATCAGGCGATGCCCCGTGCTTGATCAGCTTCGCCATCAGGGACGGCAGTGAATTCAGTCCCATATAGACGACCAGAGTCTGGCGCGGCTGGATAATTTGTTGCCAGTTTAACTCAATGGTGTCGTCCTTCATGTGCCCGGTAACGAAGACGCAGCTATGGGCGTGGTCGCGGTGCGTCAGCGGAATTCCGGCGTAAGATGCGCAGCCGTTGGCGGCGGAAACCCCCGGCACTACCTGAAAATGAATATTCTCGGACGCCAGCGCCTCGATTTCCTCACCGCCACGACCAAATACAAACGGATCGCCGCTTTTCAGGCGCAACACCCGCTTACCCTGACCGGCCAACGTGATCATCAGTTGGCTGATGTCTTTCTGGCGCATCACATGGTCGCCTGGTTTTTTACCGACAAAGATGCGTTCCGCATCGCGACGGACAAGGTCGAGAATACCGTCCGGCACCAGCCGGTCATGCAGCACCACATCCGCCTGTTGCATCAACCTCAAGGCGCGAAACGTCAGCAAGTCCGGATCGCCGGGGCCACTACCGACCAGATAAACTTCTCCTTCGGGGCTTTTACCGGTTTCGTTTTCCACTTTGGATAAAACATCGTTGAGGGTTTTCAGAGCCGCACCCTCCTGGCCCGCCAGTACGTATTCGGCGATAGGGCCGTCGATAAAATCTTCCCAGAAACGGCGCCTTTGGGGGCCGGGGGCAATGATGTCCTGCACCCGATCGCGGATAGTGGCGGCGAAACGGGCGAGTCGGCCAATATCAGCGGGAACGAAGGATTCAAGCCGTGCGCGCAGCACCCGGGACAAGATCGGTGCTTCGCCGCCGCTG
>JAZFSL010000011.1:0-10634 GCA_036446135.1 Rhodospirillales bacterium
TGGTGCAACCCGTATATGGCGCCAGAAATTGCAACGGCGCCGGCTCGGACGCGGTAGACGCGACAACGATGGAATATTTCATCGCATCGTAATCTTCCAGCGTCTTGACCAGTTGCGCCACGGTCGAGCGCTTTTGCCCTACGGCGACATAGATGCAGTAGAGCTTTTGTGACTCATCATCGCCTTCGTTGACCGTGCGCTGGTTGATGATGGTGTCGATGATGACGGCGGTCTTGCCGGTCTGGCGGTCGCCAATGATCAGCTCGCGCTGGCCGCGGCCGACGGGGATCAAGGAATCAATCGCCTTGATGCCGGTCTGAACCGGTTCGTGCACAGATTTGCGGGGGATAATGCCGGGGGCTTTGACCTCGATACGGGAACGATTTTCGGTCTGGATCGGGCCTTTGCCGTCAATCGGGTTGCCCAGGGCATCGACCACCCGACCGAGCAATTCCTTGCCCACGGGGACGTCAACGATGGCCCCGGTACGTTTGACCGTGTGGCCTTCTTTGATGGTCCGGTCATCGCCGAAAATAACGACGCCGACGTTGTCCAGCTCCAGGTTCAAGGCCATGCCTTTGATACCACCCGGAAATTCGACCATTTCACCGGCCTGGACTTGATCCAGTCCGTGAACGCGGGCGATGCCGTCGCCGACGGAGAGCACCTGGCCGACCTCGGCGACATCGGCTTCAGAACCGAAATCAGCGATTTGTTTTTTCAGAATGGCGGAAATTTCCGCCGGCTTGATATCCATTATCCAATCCCTTTCATGGAGAAACGGAGCTGTTGCAGTTTTGTTTTGAGTGAACTGTCGACCATGCGCGATTGTATTTTGACGATGAGACCGCCCAGAAGGCTTTCGTCTACGGTCGCTTCAATGGCAACGTCCGATCCGACGGCCTTCTTTAAAGAAGCACCGATGCGCTTGATCTGTTTTTTGTCTAAGGGCGTGGCCGAGACTACCTCGGCGGTGGCTTCGCCGCGCTTTTCCGCCAACAACGCCTGATAGGCGCCGATCATGGCCTTGAGGGCGAACAGGCGTCGGTTTTCCGCCACCGTGCCGATGAATTTTTGGGTCAGGTCGGACATCTTGGCTTTTTTCAGCACGGCGCTCATGGCCCGGCTTTGGTCTTCGCATGAAATGGCCGGCGACCGGATAAGACGGTCTAGATCGACGCTGTCATCGATCATCCGGCCAAGTCCGGACAGGTCTTTGGCGACCTGATCCAGCAGCTGGTCAGACTCGGCTAGGTCAAAAAGCGCTGTCGCGTAACGGCCCGCGAGGCCGGTGGCGCCTATCATCTACGCTGACACCTGGAAATGTCCTTTTCAATGCACGAAAATTTTATGGTCCGAACCGAGATGCCAGGCGCCTTATGATGGCAACGTCAACACCCCCCTGAGCAGGGGTTTCCCCCTGAAATCGACCCTGTCGTAGCATACCCGTTTGGGCCTTGCAACCCGACTTAAGAAGGCTTTTTTGCCGTCCAAAAAACACAGTAAAATTGGGTTAAATTCAGGCTAAAAAACGCCTGCGAATTACAAAAAACTGTAGGGGTCCACATCCACCTGGATGCGGACTTTTCTTTGCACCGGGACTTTTTCCACCCATCCCCGGATGATGGCCTGCAGGTTGGCCTCTTTTCCTGTTTTCAACAGCAATCGACGCCGGTGTTTGCCCCTGAGCATGGCGAAAGGCGCCGGTGCCGGGCCCAAGACGCTGATCCCCGGCCCGGTGGGCGCGGTGCGGCCAAGGGCGCGCGCCGTGTCATCGACGGCGGTCTCGCTGAGCCCGGAAACGATCAACGCCGCCAGCCGCCCGAAAGGCGGCATGCCGGACTGTTCGCGGCCCTCTGCCTCGGCGGCGATAAAACCTTCCCGGTCGCCGTCCAGCAACGCCTTCATCACCGGGTGGTCCGGCATATAGGTCTGCAACAGCACCCGGCCCGGCCGCTCGGCCCGCCCGGCCCGCCCGGCCACCTGATAGAGAAGCTGATAGGTGCGCTCGGCGGCGCGCAAGTCTCCGCCGTTTAAGCCGAGATCCGCATCCACCGCGCCGACCAGGGTCAGCATGGGAAAGTGATAGCCCTTGGCGATGATTTGGGTGCCGATGATCAGGTCGATGTCGTGGTCTTCGATGCGTTGGACCAGCTGGGCCGCCGCCTTGGGGCTGGCCAGGGTGTCGCTGGCGGCGATTTCGGCGCGGATATGGGGAAATACGTTCCTTACCTCTTCCGCCAGGCGTTCGACGCCGGGCCCGCAGGTGGCAAAGCTGTCTTCTTTTTGGCATTCGGGACAATGGCGTGGCGGCTGGGCCGTGAAGCCACAGTGATGGCACAGCAACCGTCCACCGGCCCGGTGTTCGACCAGCCAGGCGGTGCAGCTTGGACATTGGATGCGGTGGCCGCAGGTCCGGCACAGCGTTAACGGCGCATACCCCCGCCGGTTCAAGAACAACATCACCTGTTCGCCGTTTTCGATGGTCGCGGTTATCTGGTCTCTCATGGTTGGCGACAACCAGCACTGCGACGGTGTCTTTTCGCTGCGCATATCGATACACCCGATGTCGGGTAGGGTAGCGCCGGCGTGGCGTTCCGGCAGATGCAGCTTGGTATAACGGCCCGCGTCAGCGTTGATGACGGTTTCCAGCGACGGCGTCGCCGATGCCAGCACGATGGGAATGCCGCCTAATTGGGCGCGGACGACGGCCATGTCTCGGGCGTTGTAGATAACGCCTTCTTCCTGTTTGAACGACGTGTCGTGTTCTTCATCGCAGACAATCAGCCGCAAATCGGGAAACGGCAGAAACAACGCCGACCTGGCGCCGACGATGACCTGGATGTCGCCGCCGGCCACGGCGCGCCACGTGCGCCGGCGCCGGGCGGCGGTCAAATCGGAATGCCATTCTCCCGGCATGGCCCCGAAACGTTCCTGGAACCGCCCAAGCCATTGCGCGCTAAGGGCAATTTCCGGCAGCAGCACCAATACCTGTCCACCCTGTTTTAAGGCTTCGGCGACGGCCTGAAAATAAACTTCCGTTTTGCCCGATCCGGGCACTCCGTCCAGCAGGGTGACGCCGAAACCGCCTGTTTTGGTTGCCTCTTCCAATGTTATTGCCGATGTCGCCTGATCAGGGGACAGGTCGGGGCCTGGAAGTTTCCAGTCCGGCGGCGGACCAAAATCAGCAGGCCGCGCCGGGAGCGCCACGGGGGAAATTACCCCGGTATCGGCCAAGCTTTTGACGACGCCGATCCCGGTTCCAGCTTCCAGCGCCAGTTCTTTGGCCGGGTGGGGCGGACCATTGGCAAGCACGAGCAATACTTTTTCCCTGGCCTTGGTTGCCTTGAAGGGTGGCGCATCGGGGTTGAGGGCAAAGGCCTTTACCGGCTTTGGCGGCTCGAGAGCGTCGGGGATGCTCATCGTCATTTTCAGCACGGCTCCCGGTTGCGCCAGTGTGTAGCGTGCCACCCAATCGACAAAACGGCGAGATACGCCGGGCAGGGCCGGGCAATCGAGGCGGCTGATTACGTCCTTCAATTTTTCCTGCGCTACGTCTCCGTCGCCTGTTCCCCAGACGACGCCGGTGGCCTTGCGCGCGCCTAGCGGCACGGTGACAAAATCGCCGTCCGCCAGCGTCATGTTTTCGGCGACCAGGTAGTCATAGACGCCGGACAGGGGCAACGGCAGCAAAACGCCGATCCGGTCCCCCGGATAATGCTTATGGAGGGCAGGCAGTGCGCCGTTTTCGGGTGCTGAGGGCTTTGTCATCAAAATTCTTTGCAGTTTTCTGTCGCAAATCCGTTTCTGGTTTATAATAAGCGATTCGCTCTCAGTCGCGAGGCTTCTAAACCATGACACAAAAAAACAACGATCCCGCCCTCGACTTGCCGCCTTCCGGTGAAGACGGTGTCACCGGGGAAAACGTCGCCGATTATTTGGCCCGTCATCCAGATTTTTTCACCGATAAGCTGGAACTCCTTTCCGAAATGACCGCGCCGTCGCGCTGGTCCGGTGACGGTATCGTCGATATGCAGCGCTTCCTGGCCGAAAGCCGCCTCGACGAGATAGACGAACTTAGAAACTGCGCCCAAGAAGTCATTGAAACCAGCCGTTCTAACATGTCAGTGCAGACCCGCACACATGCGGCGGTTCTGGCGGCGATGTCGGCGGTCAGCTTTGAGCATCTTTTGCGGGTGGTCAATGACGACTTGCCGTTGTTGCTGGATGTCGACGTGGTCATTCTCGGTTTCGAACATGAGGATGGGTCGACTTTACCTTCGGATGTTCACAAACTTCCCCCCGGCAGCGTCGATACACTGTTAGGCGAGGTTGGAAGTATTCGCCTGTTCCGCGATATGGAAGACGACGGGACGATTTTCGGCGCTGGCGCCGGGCTGGTGCGCTCGGCCGCCATTGCCCGGCTGCGTCCGGGGGTCGGCGTCCCCACCGGCCTGTTCGCCATGGGGTCGCGCGGCAGCACCTTCTATTCTGGCCAAGGCACGGAACTGATTGGGTTTTTGGCCCGGGCTTTTGAAACCTGCCTGCACCGGTTGGCGGAGACTTCCGGGTAATGGCCTTTCAATTCACCGCCGAACCGGCGGTGACGGCCGCCATTGAAGACTGGCGGGACTGGCTGGCGCACGAAAAACGGACCTCCAAACATACCCTGGACGCCTATGGTCGTGACCTTGACCGCTTTCTCACCCATGCCGCCGAGCACCTGGGTTATCCACCGGGGCTTCGTGATCTGGAGGCTTTCTCACCGGCAGACTTTCGCGGCTATCTGGCGAAACGCCACACTGAGGGGCTGGCCAGATCCTCGACGGCGCGGGCGATGTCGACGTTGCGAAATTTTTTCAGGTTCCTGGAACGCCAGGGACTGGCGGAAAATGCCGCCATTGCCGAGGTTAAGACGCCGAAGGTGCCGCACGCCGTGCCTAAGGCGCTGAACGAGGAAGACGCCTTGGCGGTGGTGGATACGGTCGTCGAGCTGCAATTCGAGGATTGGCTCGGCAAACGTGATCTGGCGGTGCTGTTATTGCTGTATGGCTGCGGGCTCAGGATAAGTGAGGCGCTGGGGCTCAATCTGGGCCAGGCGCCCGAGCGCTCAGGGGGTAGTTTGGGGGCAGGGGGAGCAGAAGATAGCATCGTCGTCACCGGCAAAGGCTCAAAGCAGCGCCTGGTGCCGGTGTTGCCGGTGGTCGCCGACGCGATCCGGGATTATCTGGCGGCCTGCCCGCATGCGTTGGTTGACGACGGGCCGCTGTTCGTCGGCAAGCGCGGCAAGCGGTTGAGTCCGCGCATGATCCAGCGTCAGATGCAAACCGTGCGCGGCCTGTTGGGGTTGCCGGAAACGGCGACTCCGCATGCACTTCGCCATAGCTTTGCGACGCATCTGCTGGCCGGTGGCGGCGACCTCAGGACCATTCAGGAACTGCTAGGTCATGCCTCTCTTTCGACCACGCAACGCTATACCGAAGTCGACGCCAGTCGGCTGATGGATGTCTACGAAGACGCCCACCCCCGCGCCCGGCGCTAATATCCAAGTAGGGCTAGGCTTTCTTCTCGCGCAGAAGCGCCAGCGCCAGCGGCCCGAGGGCGACGACCAGGCCGGTAAAGGCGAAGGCCCAACCCCACGAGGCGACGGTCTCGCCACCGGTGCCGCCCGGCCCTGTGAGGTCGAGCATGACGCCGAACATCAGCGGCCCGGCGAACGATCCCATGAAACCGATGCACGAATGGACGGCCATGGTGGTGCCGCGGTAGCCTGGCGGCGCGGCGGCGACGACGCCGGCGGTGATGGATGCCGAATCGCCGGTTACCGTGCAGCCGTAGACCATGGCCAGGGTGACCACGATCCAGAACGGCCAGTCGGCCGAAAACCCGAGCACGGCTGCGAGCACGCCAGACGATAGCATGACGATGGTGATGGTTTTGTGGCGGCCGATGCGGCGGCTGATTTCGTTGCCCAAAACGCTGGACGGCATGCCCAACAGGTTGATGGTGGCGGCGATGGCGGTGGCGCTCCATGCTCCTTCGCCGCCCGGCCCGGTGGCGGCGGCGAATACCAGGAAGGTGACAATCCATGAGCGCAAGGCGAAGAGCTCGAAATTGTGTGCCGTATAGGCCAGCACGTAGCCCATGGCAGCGCGACACCGTAGCACCGGGCGGAAATCTAGAAGATGGGTGTCCGGTGCTTGTGCCTGTTCCGGGTCGCGTTTTGGCAGGGCGGCGATGGAGATGACTATCGCCGCCAACGGTCCGATAGCGGCGAGGGCGAAGACCCAGTGCCAATCCATGGCCTCAGCCACGACGCCGGAGAAATAATAGGAAATGGCCGTGCCGATGCCGAAGCTGGAGGTGTAAAAGGCGACGGCGCGGCTCTGGTCCCTGTCGCCGGCCATGACGCGCAAATGATCTCCCAACAGCTTCAGGCCAGGCATGTAGGATCCGGCCAGTGCGACGCCGGCTATCGTGCGGAATACCATCGCGGTCCAAAAGCCATGGGTCAGAAATGCAAACCCGGCGCTGGAAAAGGCGGCTAAGACTAGGCACAGGATATAGATTCGGCGCGACGATGCCCGGTCGGTAAGGCTGACCAGCACCGGCACGGCGACAAGGTAGCCGGCGAAATAGATGCCGTTGATCCAGCCGGCGTCGGTGTTGGTGAGCTGCCATTCTGCCATGAACGTCGGCAACAGGGATGGAAACGACGCCACGCCGAGCATGGAAACGACTTCCGCGGCGCACATGGCGACGATCAGCATGGTGGGCGACGTTCTGGGAGACATGCCCCTATCTTAGGTAAGCCAGGGTGTGCCCTCAAACAAATAGGAACTCTATTTCAGGCGTCTTCGACCCAGGCGCGCGCCGTGGCTTTATCGGCGGTATCGAAATAGCGAAGGTAGCCTTTGGTGATCAAATCGAACGTCTTCACCATAAGTTCCTGCCAGCGTTTGTCGCCGACGATGGCGACACGCTCGAAATCATTCCAGTGATTGATGCCGAAGGCAAAGTCATCCCACGCCGCCTGCAATTCGATGCCCTGAAATTCTTCCATGTCTATGAACATTCTCAGCGGCCCGTGTTCGGCAATAGCTTTGTCGAGCTGGGGCGTCAGTTGCTTGTAGTCGTCATCGGTCAGTTTTCCGGACGCCTTGACGAAAAACCGGCGTCCATGTGTTTCAGGAAGCACTTCGAACATGAGCATATCCTCCCGCTAGCGCCCGCCCCTGGGAAACCTGGGGTGTGTATTATTGGAAAATTATAAAGATCCTTGCGCCGGCTCCGCCTTGACCGGGGTTATGTGTCACATATGAATGGCGCGACCGTCGGCGGCAAGCGCCGCTTCCTTGACGGCTTCGGACAGCCCCGGATGGCCATGACAAATGCGCGCGATGTCTTCGGCGCTGGCGCTTAGTTCAATGGCGACAATGACTTCCTGGATTAAATCGCCCGCTTCCGGGCCGACGATGTGACAGCCCAGCACCGCGTCGGTGGTGGCGTCGGCGAGGATTTTAACGAAGCCATCCGTATCGGCGTTGCACCGGGCGCGGGAATTGGCGGTGAAGGGGAACTTACCGGTTTTGTACTCGACGCCGGCCTCTTTAAGCTGTTCTTCCGTCTTGCCGACGGAAGCGGCCTCGGGCCAGGTGTAGACGATGCCGGGGATGGTGTCGTAATTGATATGCCCCGATTGCCCGGCCATGATCTCGGCGCAAACGACGCCTTCGTCTTCGGCTTTGTGGGCCAGCATGGCGCCGCCGATGACGTCGCCGATGGCGAAGATGCCTTCGACATTGGTCTGGAAATCTTCGTCGACCTTGACGAAGCCGCGTTCGTCGATCTCGACCCCTGCCTTGTCGAGGCCGAGGCCGTCGATGTAGGGTCGCCGCCCGATGGCGACCAGCACGACGTCGACTTTTAGCGTTTCTTTCTTTCCGCCCGCTACAGGTTCCGCCGTAAGCGTGACACCGGTTTTCCCTGCTTTGGCTCCGGTCACCTTGGTCGACAGTTTGAACTGCATGCCCTGTTTTTTGAGCGTCCGGCCCATCTGTTTAGAGACTTCCTTGTCCATGCCCGCCAAGATGTGGTCGAGGAATTCCACCACCGTGACGTTGGCACCCAAGCGCCGCCAGACAGAGCCCAGTTCCAGCCCGATGACCCCGGCGCCGATGACGAGCAGATTTTTCGGCACTTTCTTGAGATCAAGCGCACCGGTGGAACTGACGATCTGTTTCTCATCGATAGTGACGCCGGGCAGCGGTGTGACGTCCGAACCTGTGGCGATGATGATGTTGGCGGTCTTGAGGGTTTGTTTTTTCTTCCCCTTAACGACGACTGTTCCCGGTTCGGTGATCTGGCCTTCGCCGACGACGTAGTCGACCTTGTTCTTCTTCATCAGGAATTCGACGCCCTGGGTCAAATCGCTAACGACCTTGTCCTTGCGCCCCAACATGGTTTTCAGGTCGAGCGACACATTGGCTTTGATGCCGTGGTGGGCAAATTCCTTATTGGCGGCTTCATAATGGTGGGATGATTGCAGCAATGCTTTTGAAGGGATGCAGCCGACGTTGAGACACGTGCCGCCGAGCGCGCCGCGCTTTTCGACGATGGCGGTTTTCAGGCCCAGTTGGGCGGCGCGGATGGCTGCCACGTAGCCGCCGGGGCCGCCGCCGATGATGACCACATCATAAGGTTCGCTCATCGCATCACTTCCTTACACGTCAATCAACAGGCGGTTGGGATTTTCGATGCATTCTTTCATGCGTACCAGGAACGACACAGCTTCGCGCCCATCGACGATGCGATGGTCATAAGACAGCGCCAGATACATCATCGGCCGGATGACGACTTCGTCACCGACGGCGATGGGGCGTTTGTCGATTTTGTGCATCCCTAAGATGGCCGATTGCGGCACGTTCAGGATCGGCATGGAATTCAGCGACCCGAAAACACCGCCGTTGGAAATGGTGAACGTGCCGCCGGACATTTCCTCGATGCCGAGCTTGCCGTCTCTGGCCCGGCGGCCGAAATCGGATATGCCGCCTTCAATGTCGGCGAAGCTCATGGCGTCGGCATCTTTCAGTACCGGCACCACCAGGCCCTTGGGCGAGCCGACGGCGACACCGATGTTGTAGTAGTTTTTGTAAATGATCTCGTCGCCGTAGATTTCACCGTTGACGGCGGGCCATTCCTTGAGCCCGATGCAGGCGGCGCGGATGAACATCGACATGAAACCGAGCCGGACGCCGTGTTTTTTCTCAAACGCGTCCTTGTATTCGGCCCGCATGGCCATCAGCGCGCCCATATCGACCTCGTTCCACGTCGTCAGCATGGCTGCCGTGTTCTGTGCCTCTTTCAGGCGTCCGGCAATGATCTTGCGCAGCTTTGTCATGCGCACACGCTCTTCTCGCGGATCGTCGGGACGCGGCGGCAAGGGGGCGGCGGCGATGCCTGCCGGGGCGACGGCTTTCGGTGCACCGCCTTTGGCGATGTAGTCGAGGACATCGCCCTTGGTCAGCCGTCCGTCTTTGCCGGTGGCGGGGATCATCGCCGCGTCTAAATTATTGTCTTCGACGACCTTGCGTACCGCCGGCGATAAAGGCTTGGCCACTGGCGCAGCGGCGGCAGGAGCCGGAGCGGGAGCGGGAGCGGGAGCGGGGGCAGGTGCCGGGGCTGGTGCTGGTGCAGCAGCAGCGGGCGCGGGTGCCGGGGCGGGCGCTTCTTCTTTGGCTTCCGGGGCCGGGGCTTCGGCGGTAGGGGTCGGGGCGGCAGCACCGGCAGCGCCTTCCTCAAGAACGCCCAAGAGGGCGCCGACCAGGACTTCCGATCCCTCTTCGGCGGCGATGCTTTTCAGTGCGCCAGCAGCCGGTGCATTAACCTCGATGGTGACCTTGTCGGTCTCCAGCTCGACCAGGGCCTCATCGACGGCGACGGCGTCACCGGCGGTCTTGAACCACTTGGCGACGGTCGCCTCTGTCACCGATTCACCCAGCGTGGGAACCTTGATTTCTATAGCCATGGGATTACCTCTTGTTTTTTCCGGCTTTCGGCTTCGCCTTTGCCTTGCCGACTTTCAGCGCCTCGACGACCAGCGCGTTCTGTTCGATTAAGTGGTTTTTCATTGACCCCGTGGCCGGGGAGGCGGACGCCGAACGCCCGACGTATTTCGGGCGCCTTACGCTTAAGGGCGATTTTTTCAGAACCCTTTCCAGCGGTTCGAAAATGTAGTTCCAGGATCCCATGTTGCGGGGTTCTTCCTGGCACCAGGCGACTTCCTTGGCGTTTTTGAAACGGCCGATTTCTTCTGTCAGCGCCTTCTGTGGGAAGGGGAACAATTGTTCGACGCGAAGTACGTAAACGTCTTTCTGTTTGCTTTTGGCGCGTTCCTCGATGATGTCGTAATAAACCTTTCCCGAACACAGAACGACTTTCTTGATTTTATCGTCGGCTAGAACCTCGCCGCTGTCCCACAACACGCGGTGGAAGGTGGTACCTTCGGCCATTTCGTCGAGCGCCGACACGCAGCCCTTGTGGCGAAGCAGTGATTTCGGCGTCATCAAAATCAGGGGTTTGCGGAAATCGCGGCGCATCTGGCGTCGCAGCACATGAAAATAGTTGGCCGGCGT
>JAZFSL010000012.1:0-3095 GCA_036446135.1 Rhodospirillales bacterium
CCTTGATCTCTTCGTTGATCAGTTCGGTTTGGATTTTCAGCGTTCCGGCGGCATCGTCGTCGAGCCAGGCATCGAAACCGCCGAAACCGCCGGTGGTCAACGCATTCCATTCCACCCGGCCGGGCGCGGTCTGCTCAAAGCGCTTATCGACATTGTAGCGATTGATGGGTGAGAGCGCGGCAAAGGCATTTCCGGACAACTCGGCATCGCCATCCCAATGCGTTTCGCGGCCACGTCCCCGATATTCGGAGCCTTCCCAAATGACGCGAATGCGCGAACCAAGCTCAGCCTCGGTAAACGGGCGGAAGGTATCGACCGTATCCAGTCCATTACGGATTTCAATCCGTTCAATGGGCGCTGAGCCGTGCGCATCAATTTTGAAGGTGATTTCTTCTGCATCACTTTGCAAAATGTCGCCCATCATCGCGTCGCTGACCTGTTCAGATGAAGTCGGTCCAAGGTTGGGATCTTGATCGAAGCGTTCGGCTGGCCGGTCAAACATCACCCGCGTATCCAGAACCATCCGGCATCCGGTAGTTCCGTAATGATGGCGGCGACGCAGCGCGTCCATAATCCCGGTGCGGGTCAGTTCCGGCGCTAACATACAGGTCAGGCCTCCATAAGAGCCAAAGCTGGTGGAGCCGGGGTGACTGGCGCCGGGGCGGCCCTTGTGACCGTCCGAGTTCGACACGATGCCGACCCGATAGCCCTGCTCGAAGGCGTCGTGGATCAGCCATTCGAAAGTGCCCCAGGCTGAATGAACCTCAACGGCCCGTTCCAGTCTGTCATCATGGGCCATTTTGATATCGGCATAACGGCCACCGATATGCGCGAAAACGGTGCAGTCTTCATTGGCCAGCGCGTCGAACAAATCGGCCGCCGTGTGGGCATCCGTTTGTTCATCCGACATGTCATCTATAAGTGCATGCGACGAGCGATGTATTTGGCGTCCTTCTTCCATGAACAGCACGTTGCGGTCGCCACCCATGCCGGTGTTGCCCGACCATTCGTATCCCGGGAAGGAAATAAATTCGCCATCAATATTGAATTCCGCCGTCAATTCATTGAGGTGGACCCAGAAATCCTTGGTGATCTGGAAATCATTGCCCTGATGGCAACAGACATCGAGATAGGCTTTGTCACGGGCAAACTCAAAAAAATCGCGGGCCGAATTGGTACCGATGGTTTCTTCCGACTGGCCATGCAGATCACCCCAAAAGGGGAGCAATTCACCCGAACCGGATATTCTGAGCGGGTTGGAGCGGGCCATGACCTTATCACCGTCATCCAGCAACTCGATTATCAGATCGCCTTTAGCATCACAGGTCAAATCGGGGACGATGACGGAGAACGCCCCTTTCGAAAAATGCACGTCTTCGGGCAAACCCCTGACCGGCATATTGGCGCGCACCCTGAAAGTATGCTCACCTTGATCCGAAGGGTTCCCCCAGGTGTCTTCTCCCTTCAGGCACAGACGGAATGGCGAGCCGGCTTTGCGTTCCGTTGGCAGAATAGCTTTCCACAAAACCGGCGGCCCCGAAACAATGGAGATGATGGGCTGTTCGGGAAGCTCGACGTAATTGTAGGTGGCAATCGCATCAACAATGATGCGGAATTCGAATGTCTCTTCACAAAACGTCTGAAGGCGGATGCCCGGGCTGCCCTGACGCCGGTCACCCAGACGGATATCTATTTGGTCGCCCTTGCGCAGAAACCCCCGAATAACCTTGATGTATATGGTCTTGTCCCAGGGGCGGATGTTTTGTTTGCCATCGAAATGAACAGCCAGGACAGCGCCGTTGGACGCCTCGACCGATATATAATTAGCGGCCTCGGGATCAATCATTTGTGGGCGGCCCATGTCGCTGGCAAAGCGGAAAACCAACTTGATGGATCCGGAATCATCGATGCCGAATTTCCCCGCCGTATAGGTGACCTTGAACTCCTGATAGGATCCGGCCTCGAACCCGCCACTTGGCGAAACGACGGCCGAGCCCATTAATTCCGGTTTGTAATGCGAGTGTGCCATGATTAAATCTCAAAAAAATTAAACCACCCGGTCGGGTACGGGCGTAGCGTAAACCTGGACTGTGCAGCGTGGCAAGATGACTTCCAGGGGAAGGGTCTCACTTGGGGCAAAAGGAAAGCTGCCAGTTTTCATTAGGAACCCAACAGCATTTAATTTGTTTCGGGGCGGGTTTCAAACTTGCACAAAAGCACTATAGAAATCCCTTGATAACCAGATTTTTCCCTGCTTGCTCATTAAAATCCCCTGTTACGATAAGTAGGGAATTCGGCACTCAATCCCGATGAGGCGGCGGTATTAGGTCTGTACGAAAAACCTGAGAGCGTTTAATCCCTGCTCCAAATTTTATATCCCTTGTTTTATCGGAGATTATTGGCCGTTTGGGATAACCACCCGATCACATATAGTTATCGATAAATGAGCGTAAATTTTTACAGCGACCGTAAAAATTGGCTATCATCGAAATGGCATTGAACAATACCCGGAAAACGTAGGGTAAAATGGGATAATAATCGGCGGGAGACTTGAATTTACGGTTCCCGCGAACAGGGAGATTGAATTATGCGATTAGGCGATATTCTGGTTGCTCGCGGTATGGTCAGCATTGACGATATCGGACAAGCCGTTGCCCGCCAACAAACCGAAGGTGGACGCCTCGGCGACAATCTAATTGCCCTTGGCCTTTTGACTCAAGAGCAATTCGAAGAGATTATTCACGACACTCCTCAATCGCCCAAGACAATGATCGGCACCGGCATCTCAAAGGCGAACCTGATGACGTTGCTGATGCGCACTTTCTATGTCGAACAATTGAAGACCACCGCCCAATTTGTCGAAGCTTTGAAGTTACCGCAGAACCTCATTTCAGCGCTGTTGAAAGACGCGGAGGAAAAAAAATATGTCGAGGCGGCTGGCTCCGGTGGCACCGGTATCGGCGCGGAACTCAGCTATTCTCTGACCGCTTCAGGTCGTACTATCGGCGCCGATGCGCTGGAGCGTTCTCAATATATTGGCCCAGCGCCGGTATCGCTCAGTTCGTATCAGGAACAGATACTGAAACAGCGCATTA
>JAZFSL010000013.1:0-2155 GCA_036446135.1 Rhodospirillales bacterium
AGACAAAGACCCGAAAGCCAAAAAGCCCGACGCTAAAAAAGACGATAAGGCCGAGGCGCCACAGGACTATCAATTGGCCCGGGCGCTTGACCTGCTGCGTGGTTTGGCACTGTTTTCCGACAAGGCCATGACGACCACGAATTAATCTGCCGGCAATGGATATATAGGCCCGGAACCGGCGACCCACCCTGGGGAGGATAAAAAGGACAACCATTGGGGTGACGACGTGAAAACTCCTAAACTACCAAAGCTTCTGAATTTTGTGGCGCTCTTCAAACGCAAGGGTGACGATCAATTCGACGATGATGATGATTACACGGAAAAAGGCCTGTTGCTGAAAAAGCTGGCGTCAAAAATCGGAATGCCCCGTTCCGTTGTCGATATCAATATTGACGAAGTCCCATCGCTGCTTGCCATTGAGGCGCAATTGCTACACCTAGAAAGCATCCTCAAGGAAAAGAAGTTCGCCGTCGCCGTTGCCCCGCCTTATCCGCGTTGGCCGACACCACCTCAACGCGCGAGGAATGACGCCGGAAATCATGAGCCCCGCAATACCTAAACAATCGTCAAACCTGCCATACCGACAGGGCGTCGGCGCGGTGCTTTTTAACGCCATGGGAGAAGTTTTCCTGGGCCGCCGGTTCGGCGTGCGCTATCCCAACGCCTGGCAGATGCCGCAGGGCGGCATCGACGATGGGGAAACACCGGCGGCGGCGGTCTTGCGTGAACTGGAAGAAGAAACGGGAACGGCCAAAGCTGAAATTATCGCCGAGAAGAAAGACTGGCTGAGCTATGATCTGCCCAATCGCCTGGTCGATGTTTCCTGGGGCGGCAAATACCGTGGCCAGACGCAGAAATGGTTCGCCCTCAGATTTACCGGTGCTGATGCGGACTTCAACCTGGAAGCTCATGACCATCCGGAATTCTGTGAATGGCAATGGGCCGATTTTTCTCAGTTGCCGGACCTGGCTGTTCCGTTCAAGCGCCGCCTTTATGGCAGTGTTCTCAGAGAATTCAGTCCCCTGGTTGAGAAAATAGTGTCCCGGCCATGATCTATTTGCAATTTATTGGTGGGGTTGTTGTTTTACTTGCGGCGGCGGAATTATTCGTCCGTGGCGCGGTCAGTCTGTCGAAAATGCTGAATGTGCCACCGTTGGTTATCGGTATGACGGTGGTGGCATTCGGCACCTCGGCCCCTGAACTAGGCGTCACCTTGGACGCGGCCCTGTCCGGTGCTCCGGGGTTGGCGCTGGGCAATGTTATTGGCTCGAACATTGCCAATGTGTTGCTGATTTTGGGTGCCAGTTGCCTGTTGTCGCCGATCAAGTCTGCCGGCGCCAGCCGGCGTGACGCGATCGTATTGGTCGGCGGCAGCCTTCTGTTTGCCCTGTTTGTCGCCCAGGGGCAATTGGGGTTTTGGTCCGGGGCAGCGTTGCTCGCCGCTTTTCTCGCTTTTCTAGGCGCGACCTACCGCCTGGAAACGAGAGATGACAACCTGGCGGCTGAACATATCCTCGAGGTCGAGGAAATTAGCCTGATTAAAGCCCCGGTATGGGTGACCGTGCTGACGGTGCTGGCGGGAATGGCGGGCATCATCTGGGGGGCAGAGTTGTTGGTCGAAGCTTGCATTGAAATTGCCCGTGAATATAAAATTTCCGAGGAAATCATCGGCCTCACTGTCGTCGCCTTTGGCACGTCGCTGCCGGAACTGGCAGCGTCCGGGGTCGCGGCTTATCGTGGCCATTCCGATATTGCCGTCGGCAATGTTGTCGGATCAAACCTATTCAATATCCTGGGCGTAATCGGGTTGGCCGCCGTGGTGTCGCCCTTGCCGGTGATGGGAAATATTATCTCCTTTGATCTTTGGGTCATGTTGGGGGCGACGGTTTTGGTATTGCCTATCCTTGCCGGGCGCTGGCATCCCGGACGCTTGAGCGGCATCTTTTTTCTTCTCCTTTATGGTGCCTATATCACCACCAATGCCATATCCGCAGGGCTTCTCAGCATCGGCTAATAAGGCAGTTAAGGCAAGTCTCTTGCCCTTGCATCAGTGCCTGTGATCACTCATTCTCCGGCTCATGCTCACTTCTCAGACCCCTGACTTGCGGACATTGAAATCCGTCCTGGTTACTGGCGCCGGTCGCCGTATCGGTCG
>JAZFSL010000014.1:0-3279 GCA_036446135.1 Rhodospirillales bacterium
TGGCCGACAAGGATGGTATCTTCCGTCCATTCATCAATGATGGAAAAAAATTCATCCGTCGCATCGTTGGGGGCGAGGCCGCTTTTGGCTTCTTCGACGATGTTGCCGGGGCCGATGACGCCTGACAGCAACAGCGCCGTTTCCAGCGCGCGCAATTTTCCGGAATGAATGACGCGGGTGGCGGCGACGCGCGAGCGGGCCAGAAACGAGGCGATTTTCTGGATGTCTTCGCGGCCCGCCGGGCTCAGCGGTTTTTCAGGATTTTCGTCTTTGGGTACGGCGGCCCCGTGTTGCACCAGATAAAGCTTCATGGGGGCCGGTCTCCGTGATGATTAAGCGCTGCCTTAGTCGGATTTCACCGCCACCATCATGGCTTCGGCGGCTTTTAATTCCTTTTCGGCGTGGGTGCGGGCCGTGTCGTCGGCGTCTTCCGCTAAATCGGCGATGGCGGCCTTGGCGCTTTCCAGCCGGTCTTCGGCGGCGTTGACGGTAATGTCGGCTACCGGAATGGCTTCTTCCGCCAGCACCGTGCAGCGCTCCGGCGAAACCTCGGCAAAACCGCCGGCAACGAAAATGCTGTCTTTGACCTGGCCGCCTTCGTGGATGTTGATGACCCCGGGCCGGACGTTGGAAATCAGCAGCGAATGGCCGGGCAAAACGCCGAAATCACCTTCGGCGCCGGGCACGACAACCATCTCCACCGCTTCGGAAATCAGCAGTTTCTCCGGGGAGACCAGTTCGAATTCAACTGTTTCAGCCATAGTCTAAACCTTCGGGCTAATTAAGCCGCCTCTGCCAACTTCTGCGCTTTTTCGATGGCTTCCTCGATGGTGCCGACCATGTAGAAGGCGGCTTCGGGCAGGTGATCGTAATCACCGGCGACAATGCCTGTGCAGCCCGTGATGGTATTTTCCAGCGAGACCAGCACGCCGGGCGAACCGGTGAAGACTTCGGCGACGAAGAACGGCTGGCTCAGGAAGCGCTGGATTTTCCGTGCCCGCGCCACCGCCAGCTTATCGTCTTCGCTGAGTTCGTCCATGCCGAGGATGGCGATGATATCCTGCAAGGACTTGTAGGTCTGCAACACCCGCTGGACCTCGGTGGCGACGGTGTAGTGCTCGTCGCCGATGACGCGGGGGTCCAAAATACGTGACGTAGAATCGAGCGGATCGACGGCTGGATAAATACCCAGTTCGGCGATCGAGCGGCTCAGCACCGTGGTTGCGTCCAGGTGCGCAAATGATGTCGCCGGTGCCGGGTCGGTCAAATCATCGGCCGGCACGTAAATCGCCTGCACCGACGTGATCGAGCCCTTGTTGGTAGACGTAATGCGTTCCTGCAGGTTGCCCATGTCGGTGGCCAGCGTCGGCTGATAACCCACCGCCGAAGGGATGCGGCCCAACAGCACCGAGACTTCGGAACCGGCCTGGGTGAAACGGAAAATATTATCCATAAAGAACAGCACGTCCTGGCCTTCCTGGTCGCGGAAGTATTCGGCCTGGGTCAGGCCGGTGAGCGCGACCCGCATGCGCGCGCCGGGGGGTTCGTTCATCTGGCCGTAGACCAGGGCCGCCTTGGAGTCGCTACCTTTCAGGTCGATAACGCCGGACTCAATCATTTCGTAATAAAGGTCGTTGCCTTCGCGCGTCCGCTCGCCGACACCGGCGAACACGGAATACCCGCCGTGGCCCTTGGCGATGTTGTTGATCAATTCCATGATGATGACGGTCTTGCCGACGCCGGCGCCGCCGAACAGGCCGATCTTGCCGCCCTTAGCGTAGGGGCAGATCAGGTCGACGACCTTGATGCCGGTGGAAAGAATTTCCGTATCCGTGGACTGATCGACAAATGGCGGCGCGCTGGCATGGATGGAGGCGGACATTTTGGTATCGATGGGGCCGCGGCCATCGATGGGGTCGCCGATGACGTTGATGATACGGCCCAGCGTGCCCGGTCCCACCGGCACCGTGATCGGCGCGCCGGTATCGGAAACTTCGATGCCGCGCTGCAGGCCCTCGGTGGCATCCATGGCGATGGTGCGGACCGAGTTTTCGCCCAGGTGCTGGGCTACTTCCAAGACCAGAAGCTTGTCGTCGTTCTGGCAGTGCAGGGCGTTGAGAATTTCAGGTAAATCGCCTTCGAACTGAACGTCGACCACGGCGCCCAATACCTGGGTGATTTTTCCGGTTGCTTCTTTAGCCATCGCTGAGGCTCCTTTTGCTTTTCAGCGGTTAAAAAATTATTTGAGCGCTTCCGCGCCCGATACAATTTCAACGAGTTCCGTGGTAATTGCCGCCTGACGGGTGCGGTTATACGTCAGCGTCAGTTTATCGATCATTTCACCGGCATTGCGTGTTGCGTTGTCCATGGCCGTCATGCGTGCACCGTGCTCAGATGCGGCGCTTTCGAGCAGCGCCTGAAACATTTGCACTGCGATATTCAGCGGCAGAAGATCGGCCAGAATTTCCTGTTCTTCGGGCTCGAAGATAAAAACCGGAGACGGACCGTCTGAGGTTTTTTGTTGGGTTTCGTCTTCCCCGGTTTCCATCGCGGCGAAGGGGATCAACTGCTGCGCCGTCGGAATTTGCGTCATCGCCGACTGGAACCGGTTGAAGACGACAGTACAGACATCAAATTCACCCGCTTCGAACAGCGATGTGATCTTTTCCGCCACCTCACGGCCTTCGGAATATTCGACCCCGCGCCGGCCGATGCCGTCAATGGTTTCGATAATATCGGCCTTGAAATCTCGTTTCATGCCGTCACGGCCCTTGCTGCCGACACAGAGAATTTTGATCGTCCGTCCTTGGCCTCGAAGCTCCTGTATCAATTTCCGGGCTTCGCGCATGATCGACCCGTTGAACCCGCCGCATAGCCCCCGGTCCGACGTGCAGACGACGATCAAATGAACGTCGTCCTTGCCGGTACCGGCCAGCAAGGCGGGCGCACCGTCAATGCCTTCGACGCTGGCGCCGACCGACGCCACCATGCGCTCCATGTGTTCCGCGTAGGGACGCGCCGCCTCGGCATTTTCCTGGGCCTTGCGCAACTTCGCCGCCGCGACCATTTTCATGGCCGACGTGATCTTTTGCGTCGACTGGACGCTGGTGATCCGGACTTTCAGGTCTTTGAGGTTGGCCATGCAAACGTTCCAGGGAAGCTTTAAGCGTAAGACTTGACGAAGTCGTCCATGAATTTCCTGAGCTTGGCCTCGGTGTCTTCGCTCAGTTCCTTGTCGGCGCGGATGGCTGACAGAATATCGCCGCCCTTGGCGCGAAT
>JAZFSL010000015.1:0-4417 GCA_036446135.1 Rhodospirillales bacterium
TTCACGAAGATCCCGAAGGCATTGAAGAGGAGCGGGCGGTCTTTTATTGACCGTCAAGCCATGAGTACCAACACCTAACAAGACGAAGTTGTGCGGTTTCTTTCCACGCCTCAGGCCTTTGGTTCTACCACCGGCCCTGTTGATCGGGTGGAAACGCATGTGTCCTTTGTATTTCTGTGCGGGCCGCGGGCGTTGAAACTTAAACGCTCAGTCACCTTCCCGTATCTTGATTTTTCCAGCATCGAAAAACGCCGCCTCGCCTGTGAAGCCGAAGTCACCATCAATTCGCGCACCGCGCCGACTATCTATAAAGGCGTCGTTGCCGTTACCAGGGGGACGGATGGCGCCCTGGCGCTCGGTCGTGATGGCGACGCCGTTGACTGGCTTGTCGATATGAACCGGTTTGACGAGGACACCTTGTTCGACCGATTAGCGCAAAATGACGGCCTGGACCGGGCCATGATGGAAGATCTGGCCGACGCCATTGCCGAGTTTCACCAAACCGCCAGCCTCCAAAAAAAAGCCGGCGGACGCAACGGCTTAGGCGCAATCATCAAAAACAACGCCATGTGTTTTGGCGGCAGCGAAGGTTTTCTCGAACCAGGCGACGTTGAAAACCTGACCGGGTATTCTTTGCAGGCCCTGGATTTGGTCGGCGATATTCTTAAACACCGCCGCCTAGCCGGACGCGTTCGCCATTGTCACGGTGATTTGCATTTGCGCAATATTTGCCTCATCGACGGCAAACCAACGTTGTTTGACGGCATAGAGTTCAACCAGGAATTCGCCAATATCGACGTTCTTTATGATCTGGCTTTTCTTATCATGGATCTGGATTACCGGGGCCATCGACGGCTCGCCAACATCGTTTTAAACCGATACCTGGATAGCAGCGGTGACGGCGAGGAAAGCGCCGGGGGGCTACCGATATTGCCGTTGTTGCTGTCCATGCGCGCGGCCATTCGTTCGCACGTTGATGCGGCCCAGGTATCTTCGTTGTCGGACCCGGAAAAAGCCAAAGCAAGAGCAGGCGAGTCGGCTGAATACCTTGCCATGGCACTGGCCTATCTGAAACCGGGCGCGTCGAGGCTGATCGCCGTCGGCGGGCTTTCAGGCAGCGGCAAATCGCGCCTGGCCCGTGAATTAGCGCCGCAATTGGGGCCGTCTCCGGGGGCCAGGGTGGTGCGCACCGATTCCATTCGCAAACGTCTTTGCGGGCAACCGTTGACGGCGCGGCTGGGGCGGGACAGCTACAGCGCGGCGATGACCAAGCGCACCTATGCGGCCATTATGGAGGAATGTGAAACGGCGCTCAATTCCGGCCGGGTGACGATTGCCGACGCGGTCTTTGCGCAGCCACAAGAACGCGCCGCCGTCGTCGCCCTGGCCGAGAAAGTCAGCGTTCCATTCACCGGGCTGTGGCTGCAAGCCAGCCCTGAAGTCATGTCTGAGCGGGTAACTAGGCGTAAGCGCAATGTTTCCGATGCGACCGCCGACGTGGTTGAAAAACAGCTCGGGTACGACCTGGGAAGAATCGACTGGATCCGCCTCGACAGTTCCGGAACAAGAGAAGAAACCCTGAAAGCCGGCATTGCCGCCACCACCATCCCGGTCTGATAAACATTCGGCTCTTTATATTCACCCCGTAATTGGCGCATGATGGTTGCTGGCAATTGAGGAGGGGAAAAATGAGTATCAAAAATATTCTGGTACCCCTTGACGGGACCGATCGATCAAAACACGTCATGAGTATGGGATTATCCTTCGGTCGCGATTTGGGTGCCCACGTGGATGTCTTGCATGTGCGTAGCGATCCCAAGGAAACGATACCGCTTTTGGGCGAAGGCATGTCCGTTTCAATGATCGAGGACATGATCGGAATCGCCGAGAAAGAAGGCGGTCAACGGGCTGTTCATGGCCGGGGAATTTTTGATCAGTTAACCAGGGAACTGTCCCTGCCGATTAGCGATAATCTGCTGCTGACAGGGCCGTCTGCCTCGTGGAGCGAGGAAACCGGGCGCGAAGACGAAATTGTCGCCCGTCGGGGAAGGTTGGCCGACCTGATCGTGGTCTCGAGACCAACGCAAGGCTCGGAAGGGGCCGCCACCTTGACCCTGAATTCGGCTCTGTTCGATACCGGGCGCCCGGTGCTGGTGGCGCCGCCGCAAGAAACGTCTGGGATAGGAAGGCATATTGCTATTTCCTGGAACGGCAGCGCCGAATCGGCGCGCGCCGTCAGTTCCGCTATACCCCTCATCACCGCCGCCGATAAAGTCACGGTGCTGACGGTGGCTAGCGACGTAACGTCTGCGGCGCGTGGCCCCGAGTTGGCAACCTATCTGGAATGGCATGGCGTTTCCCCCCTTACCCAAACTTTTGAGGCATCGGGACAGCAAATCATTGGCGCCGCCTTGCTCGGCGAATGCAAGGATGCAGGCGCCGACCTTCTGGTGATGGGGGCCTATACCCACAGCCGCATGCGGCAAATGATCCTGGGCGGCGTTACCCGCCATGTGCTGGGCGAAGCGACGATACCCTTGTTTATGGCGCACTGAGGTGAAACAGGTTCTATCCGAAAAGATCGGATTGCCGGGGTGGCGGCGGGGTGTCCTCAATTGCGCTTAGGGGACGTTCCTCATACGGCGTCAAATAATTTGCAACATCCCCAAAAGATTTACCCGGATCGACCCAGGGTCCCAAGGCGTCATGGTTCAAGATCACCGGCATGCGGTCATGAATGTGAGCAATGGCCGGTGTCGGCGGGCAGGTGATGATGGTGAATTTCTCTCCGTCGGTCAGTCCGGCAAATGCAATGACGGGTGTATCTTCCACGGAGATACGGTTTTTGAGTTTTGTTTGCCCCGATTTTCGCCATTCAAAATACCCCGTCGCTGGAACCAGACAGCGGGTCTGTAATAAGGGCTGAAAGGTCTTTTTCTGCGCCAATGTTTCGGCTCTGGAGTTGATGATCGGTTTGTTGTCCCACTCGACCCCAAGCCCCCATCCCATGAGGCGTGCCTGCAATTCGCCGTTTTTGTTGCCGGCAATAACCATCGCTTGATCTGTCGGTCTGAATTGGACTGCGTTGGCCAACAGGGGAGGAGCCATAAGGCCAAAGGTAATTCGCACCTCTTCTGCCTGGGCCTTCATTTCATACCTGGAACACATGGCCGAAGTTTACAGGGTTTCGGGGCAAGACGCGCTGGAAAGATGGCTTCCTATGCCCTAACGTCCATCCTATGAGCGAAGACAGGAAAACAGTCATTATCACCGGCGCCAGCCGCGGCATTGGCCACGCCACGGCGCGGCTGTTTCTGGAACGGGGCTGGCAGATTCTTACCTGTTCCAGAGATGACACTCCCGAGGAATGCAAGCGCGACCCCAACTGGACAAATCATATTCCGACGGATCTCGGCGATGCGGATTCTCTCGCCCATTTTATCAAAGCCGCCAATGAAACCCTGGGCGACGCGCCCCTGCATGGGCTGGTCAATAACGCCGGCATGTCGCCGAAGAGTTCTTACAAGGAAAGGCTGGGGTGTTTAAACGGCGATCTTGATGCCTGGCGCGAAGTGTTCGAGCTTAACCTCTACGCGCCCCTGAAACTCAGCCGCGGGTTTGCCGCCGCCCTGCACCGGGGAGAAGGCGCCATCGTTAACATTACCTCCATTGCCGGGCACAAAATCCATCCCTTTGCCGGATCGGCCTATTCAATATCCAAGGCAGCGCTGTCCGGGCTGACCCGGGAAATGGCAAACGAATTTGCCTCGTTGGACGTCCGCGTCAACGCCGTCGCGCCTGGCGAGATCGAAACCGAAATGGTCGGCCCGGAATATGAAATGCTGATCCCGCGCATCCCTCTCGACAGGATGGGCTCGCCTGATGACGTTGCCAGAACAATCTATTATTTATGTTGCGAAGATTCAGCCTACGTCACCGGCAGCGAGGTGTGGGTGACCGGCGGGCAACACCTGTTTTAGACGCCATGGCAATCAGACGCAGAAAACCGTAAAACGCCGTCATCTTCTATCACTCGGATGCCGTTGATACCAGCTGGGCCCGTAACCATCCATAAATTCCCAATATCTTGTGACTAACACCCCATTTACCCGCAATCGCTGTCGGTCGATATGAGCCGGGTCCTGGAAACCCAGTTAACCGAAGACGACTGGCAACGCTTCAACCGAGGCGAAACCAGCGTCTTCGTGCGCAAGATGCTGGGCTTCCGAGATAAGGCCCGCTTGGGCGCCATCAAGTAGAAATACCAGCAAGACAATAAATTCCGGGATTACGTATCGCACTACTTCAAGGAATTCTAAACGCTATTATCAGAAGTCAAAAAGCGCGACAAGGAAGGCCTGCTGAAAAGCACTTTCCTGTCTTCCGATGTCGGCAAGGTCTATATGTTGCTGGCGCG
>JAZFSL010000016.1:0-11458 GCA_036446135.1 Rhodospirillales bacterium
AAAAGCTCGTTGGTTGCGGTGATTTTTCTGACAACCATGTGGAACCATTCCCGGGGCACATGGCAATCAGGACACGATGCGCGCACCCCGGTGCGGTTGATAAAGTGCTTTGTCGTTTTGTATTCCTTGTAGACGTATTCCCGCATTTCATGGCACGAGATGCAGAACCGTTCACTGTTGGTCAGTTCCAGACTCCAATGAAATCCACCCCAGAACAATATGCCGGCTATGAAAAAGGCGGATATCCCCTTAATGGGATGAATGGAAACGAACTTTAACAGGCCTTTCCATTTCCTTATTAGCCAAGCCATCCGCCGCTCCTGTTCGGGTTAGTGCACCCGACCTCTGACGGAGGTTAACCCCGGTTTAAACAAGGCCCAAGCGAATTTTGGAAAAAAGGGCCCTTGCCTTCATGATTAAGCGCTTGAGAGATGCGCCAATCCTGTAGATGTCCGCTTCTCCGCCAAAACCATCCCAAAAACCCAGCCGACTTAGCGCCGGAAAATGGCCCTGGGGTTTAAGGTCAGCGTTATTGGCTTGCCCGACTGGTGCCACTCTTTGGGGATCAATAGGCGGGATGCAGGGGCGGCTAAAAAATATCGGTGCTAGCGCATCGAAACTATTTAAGATTAAAATCACCGATGAGCACCGTCACGTTAATCCAGGCCCAAACCATCATTGAGGCGGCATTCGCAAAGGCCGCCGATATCGGCTGCAATCCGTTAACGGTTGCCGTGCTCGATTCGGGCGGGCATCTCGTTGCCTTCGCCCGCCAGGACAAAAGCGGCATCCTGCGTCCTGAGATCGCTATCGGAAAAGCGTACGGCGCCTTGGGGTTCGGGCTCGGGTCGCGTGACATCAAGGACAAAAACCCGACCTTTTTAGCTGCCGTCGGCGCGGCGTCGGGCGGGCGCATGGTGCCGGCGCCGGGCGGGGTGCTGATTTTAGCTCCGAAAACAGACGACATAATCGGCGCCGTCGGCATCTCCGGCGACGTTTCGGGCAATGACGAGGCCGCCGCCATCGCCGGGGTCGAGGCGGCAACCCTCAAGGCCGTCCCCGGCGGCGCATAATTTTCCACGCCCACGTTTTTATATTTTTGAGCGATTGTCGATTTACAAGCCCACTGGCATAATGAATTTATGTCATGAAGACGTAACAAAAGTGTCATAAACTATTTGTCGGATAATAATCCGGAAAAATAGAAAGCTGTCGGAATGTCATACCGCGGCTTTAAATCCAGGGAGATAAACATGACCAAGGTAAAATTCCTTTCCTCGTTCCTGATTGCCGCCATTGCTGTGGCGGGACTCGCCACCGCACCCGCGTCAGCGGCCTGCAAGAACCGTGGCGATTTAGATAAACGGTTCTGTGATGACAACGGAGACCTTGTCGCCGACACGCCGACCGATCCTTCTAAATTGCTCAACCCTTCAACGCTGGTGTTTTCCTACACCCCGGTCGAAGATCCGGCGGTCTATGAAAACGTCTTTACCGAATTCATGGACTACCTGTCCAAGAAGACCGGTAAAAAAGTCAAATGGTACGGTGCCGATTCCTACGCCGCCCAGGTTGAGGCCATGCGGTCCGGGCGTCTTCATGTCGCCGGTATTTCCACCGGCCCGACCGTGTTCGGCGTAAATCTGGCTGGCTACGTCCCCGTCGCCATCATGGGCAAGAAAGATGGCCGCTTCGGCTACAAGCTGCAGCTGATCACGCACAAGTCTAGCAACATCAAGAAGGTGTCGGACCTCAAGGGCCGCAAAGTTGCCCATGTGACGCCGTCGTCTAATTCCGGCAACCAGGCACCACGCGCGTTGTTCAAGTCCCTGGGCGTTGTTCCCGACAAGGACTACAAAGTCACCTATTCGGGCAAGCACGATAATTCGATTATGGGCGTCGCCAACAAGGACTATGACGCGGCCCCGGTGGCGTCGAGCGTCTTGGACCGCATGCATGACAAGGGTGTCGTCAACAAAAATGACCTTCGCATTATCTGGGAATCGAAAAACTTCCCGACCACGTCTTATGGCTATGCCCATAACCTGAACCCCAAACTTCAGGCGCAGATCAAGGATGCTTTTATTTCCTTCGACTGGACCGGAACGGCGTTGAAGAAGGAATTCGGCAAGAAGTCCGACCGCTTCATCCCCATCACCTACAAGTCCCACTGGGTCGATATTCGCACCATCCAGACGACCAACGGCACCAAGTACACGGATGCCGCCCTGCAGGGCCTGAAGATCAAAAAGAAAAAGAAGAAGAAAAAGAAGAAGTAAGCTTTTTTGATCTGACACCTATTATTGGCGCCGCTGCCGTCCTTAAACCGGGCGGCGGCGGTTTGCCGGTATCCGGTTTTTAGGGGAAACCGCTTTTCCATGCTCGAAATCAAAAACCTGACCAAGGTCTATCCCGGCGGGCTGACGGCCTTGAACGGCGTCAGCCTTTCCGTCACCGAGCCACAGGTCATTGCCATTATCGGCTCGTCCGGCGCCGGTAAATCAACGCTGATCCGCTGCATCAACCGGCTGGTGGAACCGACGTCCGGTTCGGTCAAGTTGGGCGGCGAAGAAATCACCACGCTGGGCCGCCATGGCCTGCGCAATGCCCGCGCCCGTATGGGTATGATTTTTCAGGAATATAATTTGGTCGAACGCCTGACGGTGATGGAAAATGTGCTGTCGGGGCGCTTGGGCAGCGTCGGTTTCTGGGCCGCGTTCCGCCGCAACTATCCGCCAGATGATGTTCGCGCGGCTTACGAATTGTTGGACCGGGTCGGCCTCAAGGGCCGTCACAATGACCGCGCCGATGCACTTTCCGGCGGCCAGCGCCAGCGCGTCGGTATCGCCCGCGCCCTGATGCAAAAGCCGGACTTGTTGCTGGTCGACGAGCCGACGGCGTCGCTGGACCCGAAAACGTCACGCCAGATTATGCGGCTGATTGTTGAGCTGGCGCACGAGTTGGGCACCCCGGCGCTGGTCAATATTCATGACGTCGCCCTGGCCCAGGCCAGCACCGACCGGGTCATTGCGCTGAGTGATGGCAAAATGGTCTTCGACGGCAAGCCGGACCAGTTGACAGCCGACGTGCTGACGGAAATTTACGGAGAAGAAGACTGGTCTGCCACCATCCGCAAAGACGATGATGACGACGAGAACGGTGAATGAGTAACGGGTCCAAATCCGACCAGGGTTTTGACACGATCTGGAAATGCCCGCCGACCTTCATCACCAACCCCAATATGCGATTTGCCGCCTGGGTATTGTTGGCCGCTTATCTGGTGTGGTCCGTGGGCTCGCTGGAAATGGACTGGGCGCGAGTCGCCAAGGGGCTGCCGCGCGCCGGTGACATGCTGTCGCGCATGGTCCCGCCCGATTTCTCGCGCCAGTCGCTGCTTATTCGCGGCATCGTCGAAAGCCTTGAAATGGCCTTCGCCGCCAGCTTCATCGGCATGATCCTGGCCATACCGCTGGGTCTGGCGGCGGCATCGAATTTGGCGCCGCGCCCGGTCTATCTGGTGGCGCGCGGCATCATCGTCTTAAGCCGTACTTTTCACGAAGTCATCGTCGCCATCTTTTTCGTCAAAATCGTCGGCTTCGGGCCGCTCGCCGGGTTGCTGACCCTGATCGTCGCGTCGGTCAGTTTTATTTCAAAGATGATCGCCGAAGACATCGAAAACATGAACATGGGCCAGGTCGAGGCGATCAAGGCGACCGGCGCCAGCTTCTCCAAAATGCTGATCTATGCCGTGCAGCCGCAGGTGCTGCCGCGCTATCTCGGCGTCTGTATTTACCGGCTCGACGCCAATATCCGCCATTCCACCGTCGTCGGCATTGTCGGCGCCGGTGGCATCGGCATGACCCTGACGGCGACCTTCAAGCGCTATGATTATGATTTCTCGCTGGCCATATTGCTGTGCATCATCGCGCTGGTATTTATTGGCGAGATTTTTTCCAACTGGGCCAGGGGGAAGCTGCGGTGAGCGACGCAACAAACCCCGATATCTGGCGCAAGTACAGCCCACGGGACAGCCTTTATCGCTTCGCCTGGTTTGGCGGCATTGTCTTTGTCGCCGCTTGGTCGTTGCGTCATCTCGACATCACCTGGGAATATTTTTTGGACGCCCACATTCAGGCCGGTGATTTGCTGACCCGCATGTTCCCGCCCGACTGGGGCCATACCGGACAAATCCTCGACCCGTTGCTGGAAACCATTCATATCGCGACACTGGGCACCGTGGTGACGTTCGCAATTTCCATTCCGCTGGCGTTTTTGTCGGCCCGTAATACGACGCCCAACTGGATAACGTGGTTCATCGGGCGTTTCATTCTGGTCTCGTCCAGATCGATCAATACCGTCGTTTGGGCGTTGATTTTCGTTGCCATTTTCGGCCCCGGCGCCATGGCCGGGATTTGGGCGATCACGTTCCGTTCCATCGGCTTTATGGGCAAACTGATTGCCGAGGCCATCGAGGAAATCGACGAAGGCGCCGTCGAAGCCATCGAGGCAACCGGGGCCGGGCGCTTGAAGGTGTTACTGATCGGTGTTCTGCCGCAGGTTCTGCCGGTGATTTTCGGCACCACCATTTACCGCTGGGACATCAACATCCGCGAATCCACCGTGTTGGGTTTTGTCGGCGCCGGCGGCATCGGCATTGAGCTGTATTCATCCATCAACCTGTTCCGCTGGCCGGAAGTGGCGGTGATGCTGATTTCCGTTTTCGTCGTTGTCGTCATCAGCGAATTCATTTCGGCGGCGTCGAGAAGCCGCATCACCTGACGAATGCGATGACGGGCGCCATGACATCCGGCCAAGACATCCATGACCTGCTAATCATCGGCGGCGGCATCAACGGCTGCGGCATTGCCTGCGATGCGGCGGGGCGGAGGCTTGGCGTTGTGCTGGTGGAACAAGATGATCTTGCCAGCGCGACCTCGTCGGCCAGTTCCAAACTGATCCACGGCGGCCTTCGCTATCTGGAATATTATCAGTTTCGTCTGGTCCGCGAAGCCCTGGCGGAACGCGAAGTGTTGCTTGGCAAAGCGCCGCATATTATCCGACCGCTCAGGTTTGTGTTGCCGCACCAAAATCAGGTGCGACCGGCGTGGATGATTAGGCTTGGGTTGTTTTTGTACGACCACCTCGCCCCGCATCAGCAACTGCCCGACAGCGAAGGCGTTGACTTAAGCACCCATGCCTGGGGAGCGCCCCTGACAAAATCGAACCGGCGCGGATTTGCCTATTCGGACTGTTGGGCCGATGACGCCCGGCTGGTGGTATTGAACGCCATGCAGGCAGCCGAAAAGGGCGCAACCATCCTGACCCGCACTCGTTTGTTAGAAGCGGAGCGCCAACAAGAGCACTGGCAGGCAACTGTCGAAGACCGGCGCACCGGCGAGACAAAAACCATCAAGGCGCACGCCATCATCAACGCCGCCGGCCCCTGGGTCGAAGAAGTCTTAAGCGGGCGGCTCGGTGTTACCGGAAAAAGAAAAATACGCCTCGTCAAAGGCTCGCACATCGTCGTTCCAAAAATGTATGACGGCGATCATGCCTACATTTTGCAATTGGCGGACAAACGGGTGGTTTTCGCCATGCCGTTCGAGACCGGCTTTACCCTCATCGGCACCACGGACCTTTCATGGCAGGGGGCCCCGGCGGGCGAACCTGAACCGACAGCCAACGAAGTCACCTATCTTTGTGACGCCGTTAACGGGTTCTTCGAAAAATCTGTCTCCGCCGATGACGTGGTCTGGTCTTTTTCCGGTGTCCGGCCCTTGTTTGATGACCGATCCGGCAACCCCTCCGCCGTGACCAGGGATTACGTTCTTGATCTGGATGCTTCCGGCCCACCATTGCTGTCCGTATTCGGCGGCAAAATCACCACCTATCGCCGTCTGGCGGAACACGCCTTGGATCAACTGAAAACTTTTTTGCCAGGCATGCGCGGCTCGTGGACGGCAGATGCCTCCCTTCCTGGCGGTGATATCCCAAGCGGTGATTTCGCCGCCTTCACCGCTGCCATGACATCGCGCTATGACAACCTCGATACCGCCACGGTTGCGTCTATTTGCCGCCGCCATGGCAGCCACATCCCGGATGTTCTGGGCGATGGCAAAAATACCGGTCAGGATTTCGGCGGCGGCCTGTTCAGTTGCGAGATTGATTATCTGATAGACCATGAATGGGCCATAACGGCAGAAGATGTTTTATGGCGGCGAACCAAGGCGGGATTGCATATGACGGGAGACGAGCGCAAGGCCGTCGAAACCTATATGATGCAAAAATCATGAAGTCGCTTGACCAATTTTCCGATGACGCCCGCCGGTCCATCAAGACCGTGCTGTGCGATATCGATGACACCCTGACCACGGACGGTCATTTGACGGCCAACGCCTACGGCACGCTAGAACGCCTGCAGGGTGCAGGCGTTCTGGTGCTGCCGATTACCGGGCGGCCCGCCGGGTGGTGTGACCATATTGCGCGCATGTGGCCGGTCGACGCCGTCGTCGGCGAGAACGGCGCGTTTTATTTTCGCTACGACCACGACACACAAACCTTCACCAAGACATTCCATGCCACCGATGGTGTCAGGGCCGAAAACCGAAAACGACTTGATGCCTTGCGTGATGAAATTCTGTCCGCCGTGCCGGGTAGCGCCGTGGCGTCCGACCAGCTTTACCGGGAAGCCGACCTGGCCATTGATTTTTGCGAAGACGTTCCCCGGCTGGGTGACGGTGACGTAGCCCTCATTGTCAAAATTTTCGAGGCCGCCGGGGCCATCGCCAAGGTCAGCTCCGTGCACGTCAACGGCTGGTTTGGTGATTATGACAAACTGTCGATGACCGGACGGGCGCTGGAAGAATGTTTCAAAATTGATATTGAGGCCGATAAAGAGACTATCGTTTTTGTCGGCGATTCCCCCAATGACGAGCCGATGTTTGAGTTTTTTCCCCATGCCGTCGGCGTCGCCAATATCCGGGATTTCGAAAACAGCCTTTCCACCCTGCCCGCGTATGTCACACCATCCCGTGGCGGCAAGGGTTTTACCGAGGTTGCCCAGGCGTTGATCGGCGCGTAACTTTAAAAATAATTTTCTGTAACATCTGCCAAGTGGAACAACCCTTTTGACCACTCGCCGTTTGATTTTGATTTTTCTGATAACGGCAGCGGCGGGGGGGGGCTTGTTGCTGCCCGTATCCGCCAATACCGGCCCCGCTGTCATGCCAGCATTGGCGTTGACGGTTTTCACCGTCGGCATGTGGGCGACCGGCGCCATGCCGGAACATTATGCCTCTGTAGCCTTTTTTGTCCTGGCGCTGGTATTCCAGATCGCCCCGGTTGAAGTTATTTTTTCCGGCCTCAAATCCAGCGCCTTTTGGTTGATCGCCGGTGGCATGGTCATTGGGGTTTCCGCCGACCGAACCGGTCTCGGGCGCTACCTCGCCCACGCCTTCGTCCGCCGGCTAAACAAATCCTACCTGCAACTGATTACCGGCATCGTCATCGGCGCCGTGGCGCTGGCTTTTTTAATTCCCGCCGCCATTGCCAGACTGATTATTCTGATGCCCATTGTTCTAGGGCTGGCCGACCAGTTGGGCTTCAAGACTAGCGACAGAGGCCGCACCGGCATGGTGTTGGCGACGACGTTTGCGTGTTTTTTCATTCCGCTGACTATCCTGCCCGCCAACCTGCCCAACGTGGTGCTGGCCGGGGTGGCGGAAAGCCTCTATGGGCTCAAAATTACCTATGGCTTTTACCTGTTGATGCAGTTTCCCGTTACCGGCGCACTGAAAGGCGTTTTGATCGTCGCGATCATTCATTTCCTGTTTCGCCAGACAATACCCAATCCGGGCCAGTCAGACGGGCCGCCGCCAAGCCTCAGCCCCGAAGGCAAGCGCCTTGCCGTTATCGTTGGGGTGACGCTCTGTGTTTGGGCGACGGATTTCGTCCACGGCATATCCCCCGGCTGGGTCGCCATCGGCACGGCCCTGGCCTGTTTGATGCCGGGGGTTGGCGTCGTCAAACCCGGCGCCTTTCGCCAGACCAAGGGCTTTCAGACGCTGTTTTTTGTCGCCGCCGTGCTCGCCCTGGGCAGCGTCGTCGCCAATTCCGGCGCCGGTTCGCTAATCACCGACGGCCTGTTGGCGCTGAACGAATTCAGGCCCGACAATCCGGCCAATACCTATTGGGCATTTTCCGCTATCAGCATGGTGATCAGTCTGTTCGCGACCCTGCCCGGCGCCATTGTCGTGTTAGCGCCGTTCGCCAATGACGTCGCGATTGCTGCCGGGGTACCGGTGATGTCGATCCTGATGGTCATGGTCAACGGCTTCTCGACGGTGTTTTTCCCCTACCAAAGCGCGCCCTTGCTGATCGGCATCCGGCTCGGCAGCGTGACATTGATCGACGGGCTCAAGGTCTGTCTGCCGCTGGCCATGTTGACGGTGATCCTGTTGCTGCCGTTGAATTACCTGTGGTGGACTTGGCTCGGTCACCTAAAATAGGATACGCCGATGACCCTCTCGCGCTGGCAACTACACTTACTGTCGATCCCGCTGGAAAAGCCCTACCGCTTGGCTTTCGGCGACGTCACCCATTTTGACACCATCATCGTCGAGGTCGAAGACAAAGACGGCCGCCGGGGCTTCGGCGAAGCGACCTTGCTGGAAGCCTATGGCGGCGGGTCTGTCGATGGTGCGTGGGCGTTTTGCACCGATCATGCATCAGCGCTATGCGGGCTTGAGGTTGGGGCCGCCAAGGCCGAACTGGAAAAGTCATTCAAGCAACAGGCCTTCGCCGTCACCGCCATGACGGCGGCGATCGAGATGCTGCAAGGCGCCGCGTTGATTGCGCCCGGCAACAATGAAATCCGTGTGCCGTTGTTAGGCGCGGTCAGCGAAACCGACCATGACGCCATCCCCGGCGAGATCGAAGGCCTGCTGGTGCAGGGCTACGGCACGCTCAAGGTCAAGGTCGGGTTTGATGTCGATGCCGACTTGGGTCGCCTTGCCGTCGTTCAGGATGCTGTCGGGGGCCGCGCGGCGCTGCGCATCGACGGCAACCAGGGATTTGATGTTGACGATGCCATGCGTTTCGCCACCGACGCCGACCCGCAAGACATCGAGTTATTCGAACAGCCGTGCGCGGCCAATGACTGGGGGGCGGCCGTGGCTGTGGCCAAGGTTTCCCGCCTGCCGATGATGATGGATGAATCGATTTTCGGGCCCGACGACATCATCCGCACCGCCGAGCTTGGCTGTGCCAAATTCATAAAATTAAAACTCTTTAAAATGGGCGGCGTTGAAAAGCTGCTGAAAGGGCTTGAGCAAATCCGCAGCCTCGGCATGGAGCCAGTCCTAGGCAACGGCGTGGCATCCGACGTGTCGTGCTGGATGGAAGCATTAGTGGCAGCACGCGCCATCACCAACGCCGGTGAGCTGAACGGATTCCTGCGCGCCGTGGGTGGCATTTTCGAAGAACCGCTGACGGTCGAAAACGGCGACCTGGTACTGTCCGGCGGATATACACCAGTCCTCGATTATGACAAAATCATCGCCTTCACCGTCGCCAGCGCGGCCTCACGCCGTTAAGCTACCGCCATGCGTTTTTTGTTCTATGCAGGCTGGGCGTTCCTGATCTTGGCCTTCGCGGCGGGAGCGGTGGAATCCATCCCGCGCGCCCTGCCCGGCGATGAGGGCATGTTCGTTTCCGCCTATGACCTTTGGTATGCGGCAAAACCGGGGAGCCTTGTCGTCGCCCAAATACAGGTGGAAAAAATTCCCCCGCACTTTGGGACCCGGTAATCGTCTCCGTGCTGGCACTGCCGGGATGGCTGTTGTGCCTTGTGCTAGGCATCCTGCTGACCTGGTTCTGCCGACCGGGCAGGGAAATCTCCAACGAGGTCCGCGAAGGCCTTGCATTTCAGGAAGAATCGTTTTTGCTATTTGACCACCTGGCGCGCGAAGCGCAAGAAGCCGGTTATGTTGATGGTGATGATGACGACCAGCGGCCCGATCACGGTGGCCACGATTTGTTGAGCGAATATCCTGTCCCCGAAAAGAACGAAGGCTAGCGACTAGTCGTCCGTTTTCAACGCTTCCAAAAAAGCGCTCTGCGGAATTTCCACATTGCCGAACTGGCGCATCTTCTTCTTGCCCTTCTTCTGTTTGTCGAGAAGCTTGCGTTTGCGCGACACGTCACCGCCGTAGCACTTGGCGGTGACATCCTTGCGCATGGCGTTGACGGTGGAACGCGCGATGACCTTGCCGCCGATGGCCGCCTGGACGGCGATCTTGAACAACTGGCGGGGGATCAAGTCCTTCAACTTATCGCAAATGGCGCGGCCGCGTTTCTCGGCGTGGTTGGCGTGGACGATAAAGCTGAGCGCATCCACCACTTCCCCGTTGACCAGGATTGACACCTTGACCAGGTTGCCTTCGACGTAATCATCCAGTTCGTAATCAAAACTGGCGTAGCCGCGCGATACCGACTTCAGCCGGTCATAAAAATCGATCACCACCTCGTTCAGCGGCAGCCGGTAGCGCAGCATGGCACGGCTGCCGACGTAGGTCAGTTCCGTCTGCTCGCCACGGCGATCGGTGCATAACGTCAGCACGGAGCCCAAATATTCGTCCGGCACGATGATGGTGGCGTTGATCCAGGGTTCCTCAATAAAATCGATATGCGTCGGGTCGGGCATATCGACCGGATTGTGCAATTCCTTCACCTCGCCGGAATTGGTGTGGATGCGGTAGACGACGCTGGGCGCGGTGGTGATCAAATCGAGATCGAACTCCCGCTCCAGGCGTTGCTGGATAATCTCAAGGTGTAAAAGCCCCAAAAACCCGCAACGGTACCCGAGGCCAAGGGCGGCCGATGTTTCCATCTCGTAATGAAAGCTGGCGTCGTTGAGATGCAGCTTTGACAAGCTGTCGCGCAGGTCTTCGTATTGGCCGTTATCGACCGGAAAGAGCCCGCAAAACACCACCGGCACCGAGGGCTTGAACCCGGCCAATGCTTCTGTCGCGGGGCGCTTGTCTTCGGTGATGGTGTCGCCGACCTGGGTATCGGCGACGGTCTTGATGGCGGCGGTAAAGAACCCTACCTCACCGGGGCCAAGCTCGTTGACATCGACCGGCTTGGGCGCGAAATAGCCGATTTTCTCGACCTGATAGGTTGCGCCCGACGCCATCATGCGAATTTTTACGCCCTTCTTCAGCACCCCGTCTTTGACCCGGATTAAAATCATGACGCCCAAATAAGAATCGTACCAGCTATCCACCAGCAGTGCTTTCAACGGCAGGGCGGCATCGCCGCTCGGTGGCGGCAACGAATTGACCAGGGCTTCCAACACCGTCTCGACGCCGAGGCCGGACTTGGCCGAGATTTCCAGCGCGCCCTCTGTGTCGAGCCCGACGACTTCCCTGATCTGTTCTTTGATGCGTTCAGGCTCGGC
>JAZFSL010000017.1:0-3337 GCA_036446135.1 Rhodospirillales bacterium
AGGCCATCACCGACGCGGTCAGGGGGTTGGAGGCGGGGGATATTCTGTTGATCACCGGCAAGGGCCATGAGCAGGGCCAGATCGTCGGCGATCAAAGCATTCCCTTCGACGATCTTACGCATGCCCAATTGGCCCTGGCCAAGGTGCCGTCATGAACCCGGCAAAGGAAAGTTATCTCTGGAACGCCGATACGGTAATGGCGGCCACCGGCGGACGAGGGACCGGGGACTGGCATGCCGGGGGCGTTTCCATCGACAGCCGCTTCGTCCAACCCGATGATTTGTTTGTCGCCATCAAGGGACCGATATTCGACGGCCATGACTTCGCCTGCGCTGCGCTTAAGGCCGGCGCCTCGGCCGTGCTCATTGACCACATCCCGAGCGACCTTGCCGTCGATGCCCCGGTGCTGGTGGTCAAAAATGCCACCCTTGCGCTTGAAAGCCTGGGCCTCGCTGCAAGGGCAAGGACGGCGGCCAAAATTATCGCCGTTACCGGCAGCGTCGGAAAGACCGGAACCAAGGAAGCGCTGCGTTACGTTCTCGAAGATCAGGGACCGACGACGGCCACCCAAGGCAGCCTCAACAATCATTGGGGCGTGCCGTTGAGCCTGGCGCGTCTGCCGGCCGATGATCTTTATGGGGTATTTGAAATCGGCATGAACCATTCAGGCGAAATCGCGCCGCTGTCAAAGATGGTGCGTCCTCATGTCTGCATTATTACCAACGTCGAAGATGTGCACAGCGCGCACTTTAAATCGATCGAAGACATCGCCGATGCCAAGGCGGAGGTTTTCTTGGGCTTGGAACCCGGCGGCATTGCTATCCTCAACAGGGATAACGCGCAATACGACCGGCTTTGCCGGGCCGCCGAAAAGGCGGGCGTGGAAACGATTATTGGTTTTGGCGCCCATGCCGAGGCCCAGGCCCGCCTGTTGGATGCCACCCCCGATTGCGAAGGTACGGTCATCAAGGCGGTCTTGGGCGGGGCCGAATATGATTACCGCATCGGCGTGCCGGGCCGGCACTGGGTAATGAATTCGCTGGCTGTGCTGGCCGCCGTCGATGCCGTCGGCGCAGACATCGGCATGGCGGCCAGGGATTTAGCCAACATGGTCGGCCTCAAGGGACGCGGGCAGCGTCACACGGTTGAGGCTCTGGGCGGCAGCTTCGTCGTTATTGATGAAAGTTATAACGCCTCGCCTGTTTCCGTGAAGGCTGCCCTTGAAGTGCTGGGCGGCATGAATCCCGGCAGCGGGCGCAGGGTCGCCATTCTCGGCGACATGCTGGAACTGGGTGCGCAAACCGAGAAGCTACACGCGGCGTTGGTGGCGACGTTGATCGAGCAGAAAATAAATCTCGTCTTTACCGCCGGTCAGTACACGGACGCCCTATGGGATATCCTGCCGAAGTCCATGCGCGGCGGTTCGGCGACCACGTCGGCCAACCTGTTGCCCAAGGTAAAGGCCATGATCCGCGCCGGCGATGTCATCGTCGTCAAGGGTTCCGCCGGTTCCAACATGAGCCCCATCATCGAAGGGCTTTTGGAACTGGGCAAACCTTGCGGCGCCGACCCGAATACCCATCAACACGTGGCCAACGGATAAGAGAGGGGAACGATGCTTTACCATATCCTGTTCCCTCTGGCCGATCAGTTCACCGTGTTGAACGTGTTCCGCTACCTGACGTTTAGGACCGGCGGTGCAATCATGACGGCCTTGGTCATCAGCTTCCTGTTCGGCCCGGTCCTGATCAACATTTTGAAAACCCGCCAGAACGTCGGCCAGCCAATCCGCGAAGACGGGCCGGAAGGACATCTGCTGACCAAAAAGGGCACGCCGACAATGGGCGGCTTTTTGATTTTGCTGGCGCTGACGATGGCGACGCTTCTGTGGGCGGATTTGAACAACGCGTATATCTGGCCGGTGCTCGGCATCACCATTGCGTATGGCACCATAGGTTTCCTGGACGATTACCTGAAAGTCACCCGACAGACTTCCAATGGCTTGTCGGGGCGGCTGAAATTGTTGTTGCAGACTGCTATCGCCATCTTTGCCGCCTTTGTCATCATGCACCAGTTGCCGATGCCATTGACGTCAACCCTGGCAGTGCCGTTCCTGAAAAGCACCCTCATCAACCTCGGTTGGGGGTTTGTGATTTTCGCCGTCGTCGTCATGGTCGGCGCGTCCAACGCCGTCAATTTGACCGATGGCCTTGACGGGCTGGCTATTGTCCCGGTGATGATCGCCGCCGGCGTCTTCGCACTGATTGCCTATCTGGTCGGGAACACGGTTTTCTCGAACTACCTGCAGCTTCATTACGTTCCCGGTGCCGGGGAATTGGCGGTCTTCCTGGGCGCGCTGGTCGGTGGCGGTTTGGGTTTTTTATGGTTCAACGCGCCGCCGGCCAAGGTGTTCATGGGCGATACGGGGTCGTTATCTCTGGGCGGCGCCTTGGGCGCGGTCAGTGTTGTTACCAAGCACGAACTGGTGCTGGCCATCGTCGGTGGCCTGTTCGTGCTGGAAACGGTTTCGGTCATCGTTCAAGTGGCGTCGTTCAAGCTGACGGGCAAGCGTATTTTCGCCATGGCTCCGCTGCACCACCACTTCGAAAAAAAGGGCTGGGCGGAAAGCACCATTGTCATCCGGTTCTGGATCATCGCCTCCATCTTAGCGCTGGTCGGTCTTTCAACATTGAAACTGAGGTAATGCCAGGATGATTGACGTATTCCCCTTTGCAAATCTTCCGGTTGCCATCTTCGGGCTTGGCCGGTCCGGACTATCGACGGCCAAGGCGATGGTCAAAAGCGATGTCGAGGTATGGGCCTGGGACGATGACGAAGACGCCCGCGAGCGTGCCGCCGCCGAGGGCGTGCCGCTGGTCGATCTCTACAAATGCGACTTGAAAGAAACCACGACCCTGGTGCTGACCCCCGGTATTCCCATGCATCATCCGAAACCCCACAAAATCGTCACCCTGGCCGAGGCCGCCAATGTCGAGATTATCGGCGATGCCGAACTGCTGGTTCGCACGCAGCGGGAATCGTCCTACATCGGTATCACCGGGACCAACGGAAAATCGACGACGACGGCGTTGATCGGCCACATCATGCAGGTCTCGGGCCGCGAGGCCGAGGTCGGCGGCAATTTGGGCATTCCGGCGCTGGAACTGGAGCCTCTGGGTTCAGAAGGCACATATGTGCTTGAGATGTCGTCGTTCCAGGTCGAACTGACCCGGTCTATCACCTTCGATATCGCCGTGCTGCTTAACATCAGCGCCGATCATTTGGACCGTTACGCGGGCATGGATGACTATGTCGCGGCCAAGAAAATGATCTTCCA
>JAZFSL010000018.1:0-4515 GCA_036446135.1 Rhodospirillales bacterium
CAAAGCCGGGGTGGATTGATGGGCATCACTGCGGTCATGGGGACCTTCGCCTGGCGCCGCGTGCCCAACAAGGGGATATTGATCGCCGTCGCGGCGGTGGCCTTGGTCATTCTGTTCGCCTTTGCCGAGGTCAGCGACCGGGTGTCCGGCGGCGGGGTTGAGGAAGGCATCGACGAATCGGCCATGGGGCGGATTTATGCCTGGGGCGCCGCCTGGGGGATGGCATTGAGCAATCCGCTTACCGGTGTCGGCCTCAACAACTTCCTGTCCAACTACTGGGCGTTCAGTTCGCACTGGGACGGGCAGAACCATGCGGTACACAGCACCTGGTTCGGCGTGATGGCAGAAACCGGGTTCCTGGGGCTGGGCTTTTTCTTGATGATGGTCGCGGTCACAGTCAAAAGCGCAGTGCGCTCGGTGGGAAAGCTGTTGACCGACAGGTCGCATACCGATGGGGCGGCACTGATCATGGCGCAGGCGGTGGAAGCCGGCCTGGTCGGCTTTATGGTGTCGGGCACCTTCCTCACCATGGGGTTCACTTGGCCGTTCTACATCCTTTTGGCGTTGACCACAGCGGTTGGGCAATACGTGCGCAGCGCGTCTTATCCTGACTCTCAAGATGCGAGATATTTAAGCCCGCTATCACCACAGAAACCATAACTCACTGTTCTTATGTAAGAACGTGACTGGCCCAATTACTGCACCGGAACACACAAGTTTAATCGACAGTTTCAAGGAGATGAAAACATGTGTGGCATTGTTGGCGCCATTAATGGCAAATCCGTTGTCAACCAGCTGATGACCGGACTAGCGCGGTTGGAATACCGCGGATACGATTCGGCCGGGGTCGCGATCCTGGAAAGCGACAGAATAGAAAGCCGTCGTACCGAAGGAAAGCTAATCAATCTGCGCGCCGCACTAGATAAAGCGCCTATCGACGGCCGCCTCGGCATTGCCCATACCCGTTGGGCAACCCATGGCGTGCCATCGGTGCGCAACGCACATCCGCACATGACCGACCGGGTAGCGGTCGTTCATAACGGGATCATCGAAAATTACCGTGACCTGCGTGCCGAGTTGGAAGCCGCAGGATATCGTTTTGAGAGTGACACCGATACCGAAGTGGTGCCGCACTTGATCACTTCGTATTTGGAAGACGGTGACAGTCCGGAAGAGGCGACGTTTCGGGCAATAGAACACCTGCATGGCGCCTATGCCCTGGCCGTAATATTCTCCGGCGTAGAGGACCGAATGATCGCGGCGCGCCGCGGCAGCCCGCTGGTGATCGGCCTCGGCGACGGTACGAATTTCATCGCGTCCGATGGTTCGGCTCTGGCCGGTATGGCGAACCAGACTGTGCACCTGGAGGATGGTGATTGGGCGACAATCGAAAGCGATGCCATAGAAATCAGTGACGAGAATGGTGCAACAGTAAAGCGTCCAGTCCGTAAAGCCGCCGAGCATAAAGTTTATGCGGGCAAGGGCGGCTATCGCCATTTCATGAAAAAGGAAATTCACGAGCAACCCGACGTCATCCGCCAAACCCTGAGCGCCTTCGTCAGCCCGGAATCGGCCAGGGTGAAAATGCCAGATTTGCCGTTCGATTTCGCCAGGGTCAGCAAGATCAACGTGGTCGCCTGCGGCACGTCATGCCATGCAGGCCAGATCATGAAGTACTGGATGGAAAAGTACGCGGCCCTTCCGGTAGAGGTGGATACAGCGTCGGAATTCCGCTATCGCGAGCCGCTGTTGCCGAAGGACGGGATATCCTTGTTTATTTCGCAATCGGGTGAAACTGCGGACACCCTATCTGCTCTGCGTCATGTAACGGCCATGCGTTGTGCGAAAACGCAGGGCCAGAAGGTTGTTGCCATGGTCAACGTGTTGGAAAGCACCATGGCAGGCGAAGCCGATGTGGTTTTGCATACCAAGGCGGGACCGGAAATCGGTGTGGCATCGACCAAGGCCTTTACCACGCAACTGACGGCGTTGGGCTGTCTAGTTATCGCCGCCGGACGCGCGCGTGGGACGTTGGACCGGGAAGCGGAAGAAAGGCTGGTCACTGCGATGGCCCAGGTTCCCAACGCGATCGAAACGATGGTTGCCGACGACAGGCCTTACATCAAGATTGCGCGGACCATGATGGAGGCAAAGTCTGCCCTGTTCGTCGGGCGGGGCACGGCATACCCGGTCGCTGTGGAAGGGGCATTGAAGTTGAAGGAGATCTCCTACATCCATGCCGAAGGGTACGGTGCGGGTGAGCTGAAACACGGCCCCATCGCCCTGATTGACGAAAAAATGCCGGTGGTGGTGGTGGCGCCGAATGACAAGCTGTTCGACAAGACAGCGTCCAACCTTCAGGAAATCAGTGCGCGTGGCGGAAACATCGTCCTACTCAGCACTAAAGAGGGGCTGCGCGCTATTGGTGACGGGGCCGACCATGGGTTGGCCGTGCCGGATTGCGATCCGTTCACGGCGCCGATCCTGTACACGGTGCCGCTACAGATGATCGCCTACCATGTCGCCCATCTGAAAGGGACCGATATCGACCAACCGCGCAATCTGGCAAAATCGGTAACGGTGGAATAATGACGCTCAATGACCTTAAACGATGGGTGAAGGTAGGCGATAGTCTGTCCGCCCGGGCTCTGCGGGTCACTTACAAGGGCGTTCGAGGATTTGAAATTCCGGTAATCCGACCGTTGCATGGCACCATATACCGATTGCACCAAGCAATGACCGCTGCCGCCGGTTGGTTGGCCAGGGTTATCTATTGGACTCCCGTTTTCAAGGCCCGGTTGGACAGCCCGGCACCCCGGCTATACATCTACGGCGGCATGCCGCTGGTCACCGGCCCGCTTTCCATCCACATCGGAAAAGCCTGCCGCATCTCGGCGGTAACCACTCTTTCCGGGCGCTGGTGCAGCGATCCGGTCCCACAATTGATTATTGGCGACAATGTTGGCATTGGTTGGCAAACCACCATCGCCGTGGGGTCCCGCGTCGAGATTGGGAACAATGTCCGAATTTCCGGGCGCGCCTTTCTATCGGGGTATCCTGGTCACCCCCTGGATGCCAAGGATCGTGCCGCGGGTTTGCCTGATACGGACGATCAAGTGGGTGACATCGTCCTAGAAGACGATGTCTGGCTTGGCACCGGAGTTACAATTTCTGCTGGCGTCCATATAGGGACGGGCACCATCGTGGCGGCGGGCAGCGTGGTGACGCGGAGCCTTCCGCCGAACGTTTTGGCCGCCGGTGTTCCGGCAAAGATCATCAGATCGCTTTCCGAGGAAGATAATTCCGATGCCCTAGCGGGCGCAGCATGAGCACCCCGCTGGTCGTCTTTGGTGAGGACTGGGGCGGACATCCAAGCAGCACTCAGCATCTGATTAGCCGTTTAATGGGCGAGCATGGCACTGTTTGGGTGAACTCTATTGGTTTACGCCGCCCGCGTCCGACACTGCCCGATATCGTCAGGGTGCTCAAGAAGGGGCTGTCGGCGCTCGTTCGCAACGGAAGCTCCTTGAAGGATCCCGCCGGGATCACAGAGCCCGCCGCCCTTGTTTCACCGTTCACCATTCCGGTGCCGCGCAATGCGATTGAAAGGAAATTCAACCGTATTTTTCTGGGTCATAAAATCCGCCGGGCGCTTAAGGTTCTGCCTGAAGAGAAACCGATCCTATGGACGTCCCTTCCAACGGCGGTGGACTTGTTGGGGTGCGCTGATGAGCGGGCCGTTGTGTACTACTGCGGCGATGATTTTTCCGGACTGGCGGGGGTCGATCACGCCGAAGTCGCCAAGGCAGAGGAACGCTTGGTTGAGCGCGCCGACTTGATCGTGACAGCGAGCACTCAGCTGGTCAAAAAATTTCCAGCCGAAAAAACGGTTTATCTTCCCCATGGTGTCGATGTCGATTTGTTCTCGACACCGTTGCCGCCACCCGCGGACCTGGCCCTCGATCGGCCCGTCGCGGGATTCTATGGCAGCGTGTCCGATTGGTTGAATGTGGACCTTATGCAAGCGGTGGCGTCTGCCCTGCCGGAGTGGCGGTTTGTTTTCATCGGCGATGTCCACACCGACGTCAGCGCTCTGAAGAGCCTGGAAAATGTGGAGTTTTTGGGCCCCCGGCACCATCACGAGCTTCCCGCCTATGTGCAGAATTGGTCGGTTTCCTTGCTACCGTTCCGGGACAACGCGCAGATTCGAGCCTGCAATCCCCTGAAACTAAGAGAATATCTTTCGGCGGGCACGCCAATCGTCAGCACTAATTTCCCCGCCCTTAACGGGTATCGGGACCTAATTGCCGTCGCCGACGGGGCGAATGACTTCGCCACCGCCATTTCCTCGTCGCTGAAGGACGATCCGGCCTGTCGCACTCTGCGAACCGAGAGAATGAAGCGCGAGTCTTGGGACGAACGGGCGCGGGACCTAGCCACGCATTTGTCCAGACTGTGACCAAGCGGCTCTCAAAGCCGACTCTCATTTTGTGACTCAATTTGTCGTCACCGGCC
>JAZFSL010000019.1:0-2186 GCA_036446135.1 Rhodospirillales bacterium
ACATCTTTGGCGCACCGAATGCCGGGTACGCTGCTTGGACCTTCGGCATGCCGTCGATCTGGGCCTGGCAGATTCTCTGGTGGGCTTTGGGCGTAGGAATGATGTGGTTCCTGGCCTACAAGATGGAGATGTCGACTTTGCCGACGAAGGAAGTCGAAGCATTGGTCGAAGACATCGGCGACACCGCACCAGCGCAAGGGGGTTCCTAAGCGCTTAGCGGTATAGCCAACTGATACGGCAAGCCTGTTTTTTGCCGTAACAAAATTTGGGGGAAGGCTCTCGGGTCTTCCCCCTTATTTGTGTCCCGGTCCGGCGTTTCGCCGTTCTCGCCTCTTGTTTTGTCCTTCGTTATCCCCAGCTTTCTCTTTTTTGTGTGTGTGCGGGGCGGGGGAGTTTGCTAGCATCTCGGTTCATCTTTCGAGGGACTTATCGTTGAAAAATGGTTGAATTTTTGTATTCCCCTGACGCCAAGTGGCTTTGGATCGTCACCATGGCGGCGGCCATGTTTTTCCCGGTCAGGAAACTGATCTGGGTGCAGACCATGCGCCGCGCCATAAAAAAGGGCGGTGAGGAAAATGTCGATGCGGCCGAAGAAAAGCGGCTGATGCGGCGTGCCGGGGCGACATCGGCGTTGTTGTGTTTTCTGTTCTCGATGTTCTATGTGTCTAGGTTGTTCGCGCCATGACCGGGTTGACCGATGCCCGGGTGATCCGGCGGTTCATTATTTTGTTAGCGTTCGCCACCTTTATTATGTTTACCGTGTGGGCAGTGTTGCGGCAGGTGGAAGAAGTGCCGCAAGGCGATTACGAAGTTCGCCAGGGCGACATTTTTCTGCAAGACGATAAATATGCCAAAGCCATCGAACGGTTCGAAGCGGCCTTGACCTTGACCCCCAACCACCGCGGCGCGCTTGGCGGTATCGCCGTTGCGCTAATCGGCCAGAAAAAATACGGCGAAGCGGAAAGCACGCTGACCTACCTAATTGATTTTCTGAAAAAGAACCTGGAGTCCGACGACAAAACCGGCCGGGGCGCCCTGTCGGCAGCCTATGGCAACCGCGGCATCATCAGGGACCGCCATGGGCGCTATGAAGAGGCATTGAAGGACTATATCGAATCGGCGCGTGTTGATCTCGATCTCGCCGAAGGGCCGGGTGTTGTAGATCGTATCCTTTATTACGAACGAAAACCGTCAAGCGTCTTGAAACGGGCCGAATATATCTACAAACAATTGAAGTTGCCGAAGGAAGAGCGGGTCATGCGCGACCCGGAAGAGGACGAAAAACAGCGCGTTTATAAGCCTTAAAGTTTTCCCTGTCCGGGCTTCGCCCGTCCGCGCCTCTTGAGCCCTGAGCGCTCCGGTGCAGGTTAGCCGTTAGAATATCTGTACAATCCCCAGCACATCTTGAAACAGCACGCCGAAGAAAAATACGGCGGCGATGCAGCCGAACAACAGGTGCACCCACTCCGCCTCACCTTTCTCGTCCCGGAACTTGACGCCGTGCCAGGCGACGGCGCCGGTGGCGACAAGAAACACAAGATTGACGAGGGGTTCTAATTCGCCCGCTATTTCAAACATGAAAAGAAAATACCCCGGATTGAAAAGCCTGACAATACAGGGGGTATGTCATCTTGTACGCAAATGCGTCGTCGCGGATTATTTAATCCGCTCGGGATTTGCTTTAGACAAAATACTCTTCTGATCCTGGCCATTCGGGCTTGTGCCAGGGTGTTAAGCTGGGCGCATTCCAGCCACTGCCGGGCTCATTTAGCGTACCCTTGGGTTTTGGCAGGTCTTCCAGTTCCAGATAGGGCGGAAACATCGACGCCGGGTTCTTGACGGAGACGTGGGCCAGCAGAATTCCGCCGCCGATAAAAATCACCAGGCACGCGACAGCAACGCAAAACCGCCGAACCCCGTGCGGTACCGGCTGTCCGTATTCATGGTCGTAGCAATGGTATTGCGGCGCGTTGTCGTCGATGCTGCCGTCCTCGCAGCCATCGATGATATGGCGCGCATAATGGCGGGCCCAAAAGGGGACCTCGCTTTTCAGCATGTAATTGGTAAATATTTTTGAGACGCGGGCGTCGGGCAGCTCTTCGTCGTGCCACTCCCGATAGGCCAGTTGCATGAATTGGAACTCGCCCACCTGCAACTGGTTGGCGGCGGCAATAAGGACCAGCCGG
>JAZFSL010000020.1:0-2521 GCA_036446135.1 Rhodospirillales bacterium
ATCATTCAGGCCTTTCTTAAGACCGCAGAGAAAATCGTCGCCCCTAACCCTCGGCCTAATAATTAAACCCTGCGCGAAAGCGGCCTTCCCCGGATGCCAAGGCTCGTATATCCTGAAGGCTACAAAAAGGATAACCAGATCATGCCTCCACACGTCAGGGAAACCGTTATCAAAATCGCCGTCGCATCGTTGCTCGTCGGGCTTTTTCTGGGCTTCTTCGATATCGATCCCAGAGACCTTCTGGCGAGTTTTGGCGAAACCGTGCAGCAAATTTTCTCGGTCGTAGCTTCCATCGTCGAATGGATGGTAAAATACCTGTTGTTGGGAGCCATCGTCGTCGTTCCCATCTGGTTAATTTTCTTCGTAATTGGTAGGGTTAAAAACCGAAAACTACAGAAATAAAGAAACCAACATGTTCGGCATATTCGGCAAAGACGACAAAGATATTCAAGCCCTCATCGACAACAAGCAGTTCGACGAATTGCCGACAGAGGTCATCGACAAAATCGCCGAGAATGTCATCCTGACCACCGAGAGCGTTCTTAGCGGCTACGATGTCAGCGAACGGCTTGAGATCATCACCGCGGAATGCGTCTTCGGTATGAATATGTTTCGCGACATGTTCGCCGGCGTCCGTGATATTTTCGGCGGTCGCTCTTCAGCGTCGCAAAAAGTATTACGGGACTCGCGCCGGGTCTGTCTGACGGAACTTAGACGCGAGGCCCTGATCGCTGGCGCCAATGCGGTTATCGGTGTTGATCTTGACTACAATGAAATTTCCGGCGACGGCAAATCGATGCTGTTCCTGGTCGCCAGCGGCACCGCCTGCAAGGTCGAAAAGCAATAACAACCGTAACCGGGGCAGCGCCCTTTAATCGCTTCTTTTAAGGCAGGAAATGAGTATCCGGGTGATAAATAGTTATGTCTGAACGGGTGTCTGCTTTTTTTTCCTACGGGTTTCGCCCGTTTTTCCTTTTTGCCGGTCTTCACGCCGTTCTCGCCATGGCCGCGTGGATGGCCTGGCGTGCCGGCCTGCCGATCGACACGGACTTTGCGCCTGTTGGTTGGCATACCCACGAAATGCTGTTCGGCTACACGGCGGCGGCCTTCGCCGGGTTTATTTTAACCGCCTCACCGAGCTGGACCGGCAAACCCCCGGTTCAGGGCCGCCCGCTGGCAGTGTTGGCGGCGCTCTGGCTGTCGGGCCGGGCGGCAGTGTGGTTTTCCGCGACCCTGCCGCCTTTGCTGGTGGCGGGGGCGGATTTATCGTTCTGGATATTTCTATTTTTTCTGATTTCCCAAATGCTTAAAGGTGGCGCCTTCCGCCATGCCGTATTCCTGCTCTTTATCGGTGTGCTGATGCTGGCCAACGCAATGGTGCATCTTGAACGCTTAGGCCTCGGCGAGGATACGATGGCCGCAGGCCACATGATGGCGCTGAATACGTATATCCTGCTGATCGTCATCATCGGCGGGCGGACCATTCCGTCCTTTACCCGAAACGCCCTTCGCACCGACGCAGACCCCGACCCCTTGCCCACCCGGAACATCATCGACCGGGGGGCTATGCTGTTGACCTTGGCCGTGGTCGTGGTTGATCTCGCCGCCCCCGGTGATGTCGTCGCCGGATGGGTCGCCGTCGCCGCCGCACTTGCCAATGGATTGCGGCTCGCCGGTTGGCAGGGATGGCGGGTTCTTAATCAACCGATCCTGTGGGTCGTGCATCTGGGGTATCTGTGGCTGGTCGCCGGGCTGGCCCTGAAAGGATATGCCAACCTGACCGGCGCCTTGTCGGCGGGGACCGCTCTTCATATCCTGACCGTCGGCGCCATTGGTTCCGTGACCTTGGGCATTATGACCCGCGCCGGGCTGGGCCATACGGGCAGACCCCTGCAGGTGCCGACCGCCATCACGGTTGCCTATATCGTTCTTTCACTGAGCACGGTTATCCGGGTCGCCGGCCCGCTGTGGTGGCCGGAACATTTCGGTGCCGCCGTGATGGCGGCGGGGGCCGGTTGGTGCCTCACCTATGCCATCTTTGTCGGTGTATTCTGGCCGATCCTGACCCGGCCCCGGATGGGGGGGCAGGCTTGACTGTTGCAATTAAATGTTCTATGTTTGTTCTTAGGAAAATCCTGCTCTTTGACATTGTAAACAAGTACCTTGAAGCGTGATTTGCTGAGGCTCGATTTTGAAATGCGTACAAATGCGTACATTTGCAGACATTTGTTTCAGATTTTCCATAACGCCGGAAAACCCGAGATTCGCCGCAGAAACTAGCCGTTTTTGTTGATCGCCCGCCAGACTTTTTCCGGCGTCAGCGGCATGGAAATGTTTTCGACGCCGTACTCCTTCAACGCATCCAGCACCGCGTTGACCACCGCCGGCGGCGCGCCGCAGCACCCGGCTTCACCGGCGCCCTTGACGCCCAGGGGGTTTTTCGCCGTCGGCGCCCCTTCGTAAAACGCCAATTCCATATTCGGAATATCATCGGCCCGGGGCAGCGCATAATCGATTAACG
>JAZFSL010000021.1:0-2477 GCA_036446135.1 Rhodospirillales bacterium
GAGAAAATGCTCGAAGGCCGGATGCGGAAATTTTACGAGGAAGTCTGCCTTGTCGATCAAACCTTCGTCATTGACGGCGAAACCAAGATCGAAAAGGTTCTGGAGACCGCCGGCCAGGAAGCCGGAAGCCCGATTTCCATATCTTCGTTCGGCTTGCTCGTTCTCGGCCAAGGGGTCGAGAAGAAGCAGGAAGATTTCGCCGCCGAAGTCGCCGCCGCCATTGGTGATTAATCGGCACCGATTGTGTAGAATGTGTCGACTTCCGGATTCGTTGATCCCCTGAGCCGCAAACCGAACGGAACCACACCATGCCCGCCAAGCCCAAGTACCGGCGCATCCTTTTAAAATTGTCGGGCGAAGCTTTGATGGGGGATAGCGACTACGGTCTTGATCCGGACACGGTTGAACGTATTAGCAGCGACATCAAAACCGTTTACGACAAAGACGTCGAAGTTTGTCTGGTCATTGGCGCCGGCAACATCTTTCGCGGCATGTCTTCCGCCGCCAGTGGCATTGAGCGCACCAGCGCCGATTACATGGGCATGCTGGCAACGGTGATGAACGCCCTGGCCGTACAAAGCGTGCTGGAAAATATCGGCGTGCAAACACGAGTCCAATCCGCCATCCCCATGGCCACCGTGTGTGAGCCCTATATCCGCCGCCGCGCCATCCGCCACATGAAAAAGGGCAGGGTAGTGATCTTCGCCGCCGGAACCGGAAATCCGTTTTTTACCACCGATACGGCGGCCGCGCTGCGCGCCGTAGAAATGAATTGCGACGCACTGTTGAAGGGAACCCAGGTCGACGGCGTCTATGATAAAGACCCGAAAGGCAATTCCGACGCCAAACGCTATGAAAAACTCAGCTACCAGGACGTTTTGGCGCAGAATCTCCGGGTTATGGACACCTCGGCAATTGCCCTGGCGCGCGAAAACAAGGTTCCAATCTTAGTCTTTTCCATTCACAATCCAGGCGGACTGGCCGAAGTTGTTTTCGGCAGTGGGGTTTTTACGACGATAAATTGACGGAAATCTCTGGTAGGGAGTAGGACGGTTGAGTGCGGACATTGAAGCGATCAAAAAAGACATCACCCGGCGCATGCAAGGAGCCCTTGATGTCCTGCACACGGAATTCGGCGGGCTTCGTACCGGGCGGGCCAATGTCAGCCTTCTGGACAGCATCGTCGTCGTCGCCTATGGATCAGACATGCCTTTAAACCAGGTCGGCACCGTCAGCGTCCCGGAGCCCAGGTTGTTAACGGTTCAGGTTTGGGACAAGGGCCTGGTTTCCGCCGTCGAAAAAGCCATTACGGACTCCGGACTTGGGCTCAATCCATCATCGGACGGGCAACTGGTCAGGGTTCCCATTCCTTCGTTGACCGAAGAGCGCAGGATCGAATTAGCCAAGATTGCTGCCAAATATGCTGAAGATGCCCGCATTGCCGTGCGCAACGTTCGCCGTCATGCCATGGACGATCTCAAAAATATGGAAAAAGACAGCAAAATTTCCAAAGACGAACACCACGATTACGGCAGTGAAATCCAGGATTTAACCGATAAGTACGTCGGCCTGATCGACGAATCTTTGGCCGGAAAAGAAGAAGAGATTAAACAGGTTTAATATGGAATCCGCTTCCCTGCAAAAAAAAGCAGCAAGCCCGCCACCGCCTGTTCACGTAGCCATTATCATGGACGGTAACGGGCGTTGGGCCGCAGCCCGCAACCTGCCCAGGGTCGCCGGCCATCAAAAGGGGGCCGAAGCGGTCAAAAACGCCGTCAAATCGGCTATTTCGCTGGGCGTCTCTTATTTGACCCTGTTCGGGTTTTCGTCTGAGAACTGGAAACGGCCGGAAAGTGAAGTCAAAGACCTCATGGGTCTGTTGCGATTTTATATCAAGAAGGAAATCACCGAACTGCATAATGAGGGAATTTGTTTTCAGGTCATCGGCGACCGGACCCGTCTGGCCCCCGATATCGTCAGCTTAATCGAAGATGCCGAAAATTTAACCGCTGATAATTCCCGGCTCACCCTGACCATTGCCCTGAGTTACGGCGGCCGGGCGGAAATCACCATGGCGGCGCGGCAGATGGCCGAAGATGTCGCCACCGGCAAGCTCGATATCAACGACATCAGCGAAAACGAACTTTCGGCGCGACTTTTCACTGTCGACATGCCGGACCCGGATATCCTGATCCGCACCAGTGGCGAAGAAAGAATTAGCAATTTTCTGCTTTGGCAGCTTGCCTATGGCGAGTTCATCTTTATCGACACCCTGTGGCCGGATTTTTCAAATACCGATTTTGAAGGGGCAATCAGGGAGTTCCACTGCCGTGAGCGCCGGTATGGCTCCACCGGAGGATAATCCCCCCGGCCAAGGAAGCGACCTCGGTCTGCGCGTCCTTTCCGCCCTGGTTCTGGCACCGGTGGTTTTGGCCGCCGTTTATGTCGGCCCACCATATTTTGAAATTCTCATTATC
>JAZFSL010000022.1:0-3041 GCA_036446135.1 Rhodospirillales bacterium
GTCGCAACACCTGCGCTGTTGGCGAGCAATTCACGAGCCGCAGGGTCATCGCCCACACTTCCGCCCAGGTTCCCGGCGTAACCGTCTTCCATTAACTCCAACCCGGCATTGATGGCACCGATCGGGCCAACCAGGTCATGGCATAGCCTTGAAGCCAGAAGCTGCGCCACTTTCAGATCAACATTCATCATCTTCTTCTCCTGATTGTTCGCCTTTAAGTATTTAAGGACACCGGCTTCCAAGTCCCTTTTCCCTGGCGATTTGGCCCAAGCAATTTAGAAAGACAAATGGCCTGTAAAGATAGCCAAAACCAGTATTAGAACCCAAAGAATTCCTAGTATGATTTTGTCAGATTGGAGAATTTCCTGTCTTTTGGAGATTAATATCCCATGGTATAGATAATACCAGCAACCGGACCTTCGTGGTCCAAGACTCTTATGTCCTTAAATGTCTTCAACAGACAGCAAAAAAAATGGCCGCAAGGGCGGCGCTTCGCCGTATTTTCCCAAAGGCCGCCGGGTCGAAGCGGAAGCCCTTGAGCAGGTCCGGGCGCTGTTATACGCGTCGAGCCATTCGACGGCGCCCGTCCTCGCCTCTTGTTATTTCCCAAGATTTTCCAACAAATCCAGCGCCAGAGCCTGTACCGTCGGGCTACCGTCCTCGTGGCCGGTCATGGCCGCCGTGCGTTCCTTGATTTCCGCTAACAAGGCGTCCTTGTCCACCGGGTAGGTAATCAGCATCGTCGCCAGCACCGCTTCCACGGCGAGCACATGGGCGGCAAGGTTTTCGACCTCATTGACACGCCGGGCGGCGGTTTCGCCGAAGTTCTGCAGTTCACCGGCGATCGATGTGAGGCTGTCTTCAAGGTCGTTGATCTGCTTGTAGAAGCCGGCGCTCTCCAGAAGGTCTAAAAAGACCTGATAGCCTTCCGGCGCGGGTTTTTCGTCTTTCTCGGACACCCCCCAACATAACGCCCCCAGACAGGCGTGTCAGAAATAAATCTTAAGAAAAAACTCGGGGGACCTGTTGCATCGATTTGGCGTTGCTTTAAAATAACCTTCACCCTGCCGTTTTGGGGGCGGATTTTTGGGAGGAATATTGCAATGAAATCTTTTTGGATCGGCTCTATCGCCGCCGTCATTATCGCCTTTGTCGCCGGCGTCGTGCTTAACGGCAGCAGCATGACCAGCGAGCAGAAGTACTCTACGTCGAGCACACGGCTGTAATTTTTTTATAAAAAAAAGACGGCCCCAATACAGGGGCCGCCTCTTCTATAGGCGAATGCGCCTGACGTTTATTCCGCCGGCTGCTCTCCATCCCCCCCACTTTGTTGTTCAGCTGCCCATATGCTGTGGTGTTCTTTAGCCCAATTGACATCAACCTGGCCCGAACCGACGGCGCCGATGGCGCCTTCCATCCCTAAGGGCGTGCCGATGTAGATATGAGCGATAATGATGGCGATCATGATGACCGCCGTCAGGCCATGCCACAGCCCCGACAGTTGGGTTTCCTGCAACGGCGTCAAATCCACCGGCAAGCTGAACCCAATAGCGTTAAGTGCGGCAAATGTTTCCCCCCAAGGGGTAATTTCATACGGGAACAGCAGCGCCAACCCGGAAACGGAAAGAGTTATCCCGCCTAAAATAACGATCCAGAAAATGCATTTCTGGCCGAAATTGAACTTCTTCGCCGGCGGGTGATCGCCTTTGGTTAACAGACCGCCGCCGTGCGCCGCCCAGGTCAGGTCGGTGCCGTCAAGAATGTTAGGCCGAGCCCACTGCACGAACATCAGCGCCAGCCCGACCATAAAGGCGAAGGCTATATAGTGGTGGACGAGGTGGCCGTAAGAGGCCAGTGTCGAGAAGGCGCCCTGGCCAATAATCGGCATTAAGAAGTATTTCCCGTAAAGCGTATTCAGCCCCGTCAATGCCAACAGGATGAAACTCGACGCCGTTAGCCAATGAGTGGCGCGTTCAAGGGCGCTGAAGCGTTCGATGGTCTGGCCGGACAGGCCGGAGTCGATTTTGACCTGGCCACGGATGAGGCGGAAAATCATTAGCACGATGATCATCGCCAGCATCGACCAGCCGCCGATCTGTGACAGGGTACCGTTGCGGAAGGCGCGCCAGGTGTCGCCGTCGGATTGCACCAGTGTGCCGGCCATCTTATCGGGGATGGAAACCGTACCCCGGCCCCCCTTGCGGATGGCGCGCCACATTTCCGCGTCACTGGCGCTTCCCGACCAATTGCCGGGAACGTTGCCGGCGGTCTGCGCCTGGGCCTCAGCCTCCAAGACCAGCGAACCCGTAAGGCCGACCCCGGACCCGTAGACTGTGAGCAGAGTCAGCATCAAAACACCCAGGATTTTTCGGATATTTGACCAAATCATAAAACTAAACCCCTGTATCGATTGTTTAAATGATTAAACCTCAAGGTAACCCCCGGCCCCTTACGGCCGCTTAGGGATTGCCCTGTTTCTGTCCGCGGGTTGTCGACGGCAGGCTGACACCCGATTTCCCGGTCGAGCCGCCGCCGCTTGGCCGGTAAATGGGATTGCCCTGCACGGAAGAGCGCCGGGCGAGTTGACGCACCTGTTCGGCCGACAGCTTGGTGTCCGGCTTGCCGAGATAAACGCCCGGCTTATAGTTGGTCAGCCGGCCCTGTTCTTCCGACTTGCAAGCAGCAAGGACAAGGACCGAAACCGCTAAGGTCCCAAAAATTGTAAAACTATTTTTGATCGTCATGAGTATTCTCCCATTTGGGAATCGCCCGGGGGATATTACCTCATAAGCAAGATAACGAGAAGGAGGCGGCGCTGCCTTTAAAACAGCGCCGCCAACCCTCATTTTACCCAAGCTGGGACTTTAAGAGCCCGCCTTCAATTGATAGGCGGTTCCCCAACCCCAAGCACCGGAGCCGAAGCCACGGCCGACAACACGCTCGCGATAGATATTCGAGACCATGTCGCCATCACCGCCCAAGAGTGCTTTTGTCGAGCACATCTCGGCACAGATCGGCAGCTTGCCCTCGGCTAAGCGGTT
>JAZFSL010000023.1:0-19329 GCA_036446135.1 Rhodospirillales bacterium
CAAAAAGCTAAACGCTCATCTTAATTTTTAATTGGGTTGAGGGCTACGCCTCACCCGCCTTCACCCATTTTTCGTATTCGGCCTTTGTTTCCTCGTTCGGCGGGTAGACGCCGGGGACCGGGCGACCTTCCTGGATTTTTAGTTTGGCGAAACGCTCATAGCGTTCCTGCTCAATGCCGTCTTTGGCGACCTCGGCGGCCAGGGCCTGGGGGATGACCGCTACCCCGTCACCGTCGCCGATGATGATGTCACCGGGAAAGACCGCAACGCCGCCACAGGCGACCGGGGTTTCGATGTCGGCGGCCGCATGCCCGGCGACGCTGGCCGGCGCTGCCGGACCGGCTGCGTACAACGGCAGACCGACAGCCAGCGCCTCGTCACAATCGCGGATGCCGCCGTCGGACACGACACCGGCGACGCCGCGTATTTTCAGTCGTTCCGCCAGCAAATCCCCGATAACGGCCAAATCGCCGCGCCCGCGCCCGTCAATTACCAGCACGCTGCCGTCGGGCGCATTTTCGATGGCGACGCGGGGGGGATAGTCGAGTTTGCCCAGAACCTCGGGTGTCGATAAATCTTCGCGCAAAGGCACATAGCGCAACGTATAGGCCGGGCCGATGATGCGCTGCACCGGGTCGTTCAATGGCCTGACGCCGGTCATGGAAACATTGCGAATGCCGCTTTTCAGCAGCTGCATGGTCACCGTGGCGACGCTGATTTTCGACAGATCGTCGTAAATTTGTTTTTTCATGGGTTCAGTTTAGCAGGTTTTTTCATGACCTTGGGAGCACAAAGGTTTATACCGACGATATGGAAAGCATGCTTCCCATTCTGTTGGGCCTTGCTATGGCAGTGACGTTAGTGGTGTTGATCATCGGCATCGTTTCGTTTGGGGTGCACGGCGAATTCTATAAACGCCACGCCAACAATCTGATGCGGGCGCGGGTCGTGTTTCAGGGTGTCGCCGTCGCCATCTTCGCCGGTATGGTCTTTCTGGCGGCCGGGTAGGACTAATAAATATCCGTGGTTAAGCTGGATAAAATTTACACCCGCGGCGGTGACAAAGGTGAAACGTCGCTGGGGTCGGGCGCGCGCGTCTCCAAACATGACCCCAGGGTAGCCGCCTATGGCACCGTTGATGAAGCCAACGCCATCATCGGATTAGCCAGAGTCCATACGGATGGCGACACGGACGCCATGCTGGGCCGCATCCAAAATGACCTGTTCGATCTCGGCGCTGATTTGTGCCGCCCGGAAGATACCGACAAGGCCGAAGGCACGTTACGTGTGTCCGCCGCCCAGGTTCAGCGCCTGGAAGATGAAATCGACGCCATGAACGCGGACCTGAAACCGCTTCAGTCGTTCATTCTGCCCGGCGGCAGCGAAGGTGCAGCCTGGCTGCATCTGGCGCGCACCACCATCCGTCGCGCCGAGCGCCTGATGACGGAACTTGCCGCCGCCGAAAGCGTCAACCCGAACGCCGTCAAATACGCCAACAGATTGTCCGATCACCTGTTTCAGTTGGCCCGCATGGCCAACGACAAGGGCGAAAAAGACGTTCTCTGGACCCCCGGCGAGAACCGATAGCCAGAAATTAATATTGTATACAAAGTACGCTTGACCTCGCCAATTCAGGCTTTTATTGTGCAACTGCGAAGAGGGCGAAAACGCCTGGAAACACTAATGTTTTTTAGGGTTTTTAGCAGGAAAGCACAGCTATGAAGGTTCTGGTTGCCGTCAAACGGGTGGTTGATTTCAACGTCAAAATCCGGGTCAAAAGCGACTCTTCAGGGGTCGAGACCGCCAACGTCAAAATGTCCATGAACCCGTTCGACGAAATCGCCGTCGAAGAAGGGGTCAGGATGCGCGAGAACAGCACCGCCGAAGAACTGATCGCCGTGTCGCTGGGCGCCAAGTCGGCCCAGGAAACCATCCGCACCGCACTGGCCATGGGCGCCGACCGGGGCATTTTGGTGGAAACAGACGCATCCCTGGAACCGCTGGCAATCGCCAAGTGTCTGGCCGCCATCGCCGCCAAGGAAAATCCCGATCTGATTATCCTCGGCAAACAGGCCATTGACGGCGACAACAACCAGACCGGCCAGATGCTGGCGGCCTTATTGGGTTGGGGGCAAGGCACGTTTGCTTCCAATATCAGTCTTGCCGACAGTGCCGCCCAAATCGTGCGCGAAGTCGACGGAGGGCTTGAAACCGTGTCGCTGAAGCTGCCCTCAGTGGTCACCACAGACCTGCGCCTGAACGAGCCGCGCTATGCATCGCTGCCCAATATCATGAAGGCCAAGAAAAAAATCATCGACGTGATGAGCCCGGATGACCTTGGCGTCGATATCAGCCCGCGAACGGAAATCATCAAGGTCGAAGAGCCGTCGGGTCGCGAAGCCGGCGTCATCGTCGCCGACGCCGCCGAGCTGGTGGAAAAACTGCATTCCGAAGCGAAGGTCATCTGATGAGCGCCCTGGTTATTGCCGAGCACGACAACGCCGCCCTAAAACCGGCAACGCTGAACACCGTCACCGCCGCCATGGAGCTGGGCGATGTCACGGTCCTGGTTGCCGGATCCGGATGCAAGGCCGTCGCAGACGAGGCCGCCAAGGTCTCGGGCGTGGCCAAAGTTTTGCTCGCCGATGACGGGGTTTTTGAGCACGCCCTGCCGGAAAACCTCGCCCCCTTTGTCGTCGGACTCGGCGATGGTTCCGGGGGCTTTGGTCACATCCTTAGCCCCGCGACGACGTTCGGCAAAAACCTGATGCCGCGCGTGGCGGCGCTGTTGGATGTGCAACAGATTTCAGAAATCTCCTCCATTGTGGGCGCCGATACTTTCATTCGCCCCATTTACGCCGGCAACGCCATGGCGACGGTCAAAAGCAACGATGCGGTCAAGGTATTAACCGTTCGCATCACGGCGTTTGAAGCGGCCCCCACCGAGGGTGGCAGTGCTGCGATCGAAGAAATTAGTGGCGCCGAAGATAAGGGCATCGCCAGCTTCGTCAGCCAGGAACTGACCAAATCCGAACGCCCCGAACTGACCAGCGCCGGGATTGTTATCTCCGGCGGTCGGGGCATGCAGTCGGGCGATAATTTTCATTTGTTAGAGGAAATCGCCGACAAGCTGGGCGCCGCCGTCGGCGCCAGCCGCGCTGCTGTCGATGCGGGCTTTGTTCCCAACGATTATCAGGTCGGGCAAACCGGCAAGGTGGTGGCGCCTGATCTCTATATCGCCGTCGGTATTTCCGGGGCTATTCAACACCTGGCGGGGATGAAGGATTCCAAGGTTATCGTCGCCATCAACAAAGATGAGGACGCACCGATTTTTCAGGTCGCCGATTACGGCCTGGTGCAGGACCTGTTCGACGCACTACCGCAATTATCCGCCGAACTGGACAAACTGAGCTAAAAGGGCTCCTCTTATACAAGTAAGTCCCGGACATGACCGGGGCGGGGATAAAAAAATGGCAATTGACATCAATAAAATCGGCGTTATCGGGTGTGGCCAGATGGGCAAAGGCATTGCCCATGTTTGTACCATCGCGGGTTATGACGTGCATTTGACCGATAATAACGAAGAAGCGTTGAAAAATTCCCTCGGCCATATCGAAAAAGCCATGTCCAAACGCGCCAAGCGCGGCGAAATCACCGAAGACGACCAAGCCGCCGCCCTGAAACGCATTTCGACGGGCACCGATTATAAAGGCTTCAAGGATTGCCAACTGGTGATCGAGGCGGCAACGGAAGACGAGCACATCAAAAAAGAAATCATCAAAGACCTGTGCCAGGCCATCAATGATGACACGATCATCGCCACCAATACGTCGTCGATTTCCATCACCCGTTTGGGCGCTGTCTCCGACCGACCCGGCAAGTTCGTCGGCATGCACTTTATGAACCCGGTGCCGCGCATGGAACTGGTGGAAATGATCCGCGGCATCGCGACGGACGAAGATACCTTCAATGCCGTCCGAGATCTGGTGGAAAAGCTCGGCAAAAAACCAATCAGCGCCGAAGATTTCCCGGCCTTTATTGTCAACCGCATCCTGCTGCCGATGATCAACGAAGCCGTCTATACGCTGTATGAAGGCGTCGGTTCGGTAGAAGCCATCGACACGGCCATGAAACTCGGCACCAACCACCCCATGGGGCCGCTGGAACTGGCCGACTTTATCGGTCTGGATACATGTCTGGCGGTCATGCATGTGCTGCATGACGGGCTCGCCGATACCAAGTACCGGCCCTGTCCGTTGCTGGCAAAATATGTCGAAGCGGGCTGGCTGGGCCGAAAAACCGGCCGAGGGTTCTATGATTATACCGGCGATACGCCGGTGCCGACGCGATAAAGCAAATCCCGAGCCAACGGAATCGTTGGCGCCGACGCATTTGCGTAACCAAAAGAGCTTAGTGCAATTCTGCCCTTAGCTTCTGGCGGTAGACGTCGATCACCACCAGCTTGCCTTTTTCTTCCTTGTGCCAGAACTGCCAGCCGTTACACGCGGGGGCTTTTTGCACGAATGCCCCGACCTGATGGATGGAGCCTTTGAAATCGGATGTTACCAGGGTGCCGTCGGCGCGGACCTTGGCCGCATGACGGCGGCGGTGGTCGGTCAGCGTCGTGCCGGGCCTTAAAATTCCGCGTTCTACCAACCAGCCGAAGGGAATGCGCGGTTCTGAGCGTTTGGCGGGCGTGCTAAGAAGCTCCGTATCCTCAACGGTGCGGACCTTGTCGATGCGTTCCTGGGCCAGCTTGATGTAGTCAGCGTCCTGTTCGATGCCGAGATAGCGCCGCCCCAGCCTTTTTGCCACCGCCCCGGTGGTGCCGGAACCGAAAAACGGGTCCAGCACAACATCGCCGATGTCGGTGCCGGCCAGGATGGCCCGGTGCAGCAAGCCTTCCGGCTTTTGCGTCGGGTGGGCTTTTTTGCCATTACTCTTTTTCAGCCGTTCCGGGCCGGTGCACAACGGCATGGTCCAGTCGGAACGCATCTGCAAATCATCGTTGAGGTTTTTCATCGCTTCGTAGTTAAAGCGGTATTTGGAATCCTTATCGCGCGCGCACCAGATCAGGGTCTCGTGAGCGTTGGTGAACCGCCGACCGCGAAAATTCGGCATCGGGTTGGTCTTGCACCAAATGACGTCGTTGAGAATCCAGAAGCCCAGATCCTGCAACGTCGTGCCGACCCGGTAAATGTTGTGATAACTGCCGATGACCCAAAGCGTGCCGTCCGGTTTCAACAAGCGCCTGGCCTCGCCGAGCCATGCCAAGGTGAATTCGTCATAGGCCCTGAAGGTCTCGAACTGGTCCCAGTCGTCATCGACACCGTCAACGCGGGACTGGTTGTTGGGACGCAGTAACTCGCCGCTCAATTGCAGATTATAGGGCGGGTCGGCGAAGACCATATCGACGGACCTGTCGGGCAGCCCGGTCATGACGTCAAAGCATTCCCCCAGAATAATTTTTCCGGAAGATTGCTCGCCGATGCTGGTGTTTTTATCTTCGACTTTTGTATCCCTGCCCATGAGCGGCACAATGGGCAAGCCCAGACTCTGCGTCAAGAAATAAATAGAATCAAAGGGTTATGAGGATTCAACGATTCTATATATGGGAGTCGGCGGACTCCCAACCTCTATATCTAGAGGCCTAGAATTTTCTTTATCGGCTTGTAGCTTTTGCGGTGCTCAGGCGTCACGCCTAAATCCCGGAGCGCACTTTGATGTTGTTTGGTGCCGTAGCCGGCGTTGTTCTCCCAGCCATAACCGGGATAGATTTCGGCCAAATCGGCCAAGTTCCGGTCCCGCGTCACCTTGGCGACGATAGAGGCCGCCGCGATCGAGAGGCTTTTGCCGTCACCCTTGATGACGGTCTCAGCCGGACACGCCAAAGGCGGTTCGCGGTTGCCGTCGACCAATGCAAAATCGGGCGCCTCCCCCAGCATTTCAACAGCGCGGCGCATGGCCAGAAACGTCGCCTGTAAAATATTCAACTCGTCGATCTCATTGACGCTGGCCTGGCCGACGCCGATCAAGGCCACGGTTTTTAGTTCCGCCAGCAGTTCTTCCCTGATCGCCGCTTTCAATTTTTTTGAGTCGTCCAGGCCCCGGATCAGGTTTTCCGATATGGTTTGCCGATCCAAAATTACCGCACCGGCGACCACCGGCCCCGCCCACGGGCCGCGCCCGGCTTCGTCGATGCCGCAAATAAGGCCGAATCCCTGCGCTCGGGCAGCATTTTCCAGGGTGAAATCAGGCATTGCTCGGCGCAACTCCCCTTTCGCCATAACCCCTTAGGGCAAGGGGCTATCGCAATCACACTAGAGTATGATATATTGTCTCCGGGTACCAATGGACATCCTTGGATATTTCTTGGGGGATATTTAGTGGTACCCCAGGAGGATAAGAATGGCACGTGTGATGATTGAATGCCCGTCAACGGGCGAGCCTGTATTTACGGGGATGACGTTCGATTGGCCGTCTTTCGAGAACGTAAAGATCGGCCAAAAGCAGGTCCGGTGTTCTTCATGTGGAGAAGACCATAAATGGAAGCGCCCCGACGCCTATCTTGAAGAAGATGGCGGCGGGTCATCAGGATAACGGCGGAGACCCCGAAAGTTTAGGTTTCGAAATTTGTAAGAAATAAAAGGGCAGCGGGTTTTTGCGGCCTTTTTTTTTATGCCTGACTGATTACCCCTGGGCCAAATCAAAACAACGCCAACTGGTCGCCGGCCTTCGGCGGGACCTGGAATTGCGCCGTATCCAGTGCGGTTTCCGATGGCCGGGCATCGGCTAGCCCAAGCCGCTTTCGGGCCAAATGAAAGCGCTGCGCCAACAATTCGGCGCGCTCGCCGGTGCCGCGCATGCGGGTGCCAAAAGCCGATTGATTAAGTTCGCCGTTCCGGGTTTCCCGCACCTGGGCAAGCACGTGTGCGGCTTTATCCGGGGCATGGGTTTCAAGCCACTCGGCAAAAATATCTTTGATCTCCAGCGGCAGGCGCAAAAGAATGTAGGCCGCCGCGACGGCACCGTGCTCGACGCCGGCTTGCAGTATATTTTCTAGTTCTTGATCGTTGAGCACCGGGATCATCGGCGCCGCCATGACGATCGTCGGAATGCCAGCGCGCGTGAGTTGGCGGATCGCCCGAAGGCGGATATCGGGACGTGGCGCCCTCGGTTCCAGTTTGTTGGCGAGCTTGCCATCCAGCGTCGTCACCGAAATACCGACGGCGGCCAAACCACGCGCCGCCATGGGTTCCAGTATATCCATGTCGCGGACAATCAACGCCGATTTGGAAATAATGGATACCGGGTGATTAAACCGGGCTAAGACCTCCAGTATCGAGCGGGTGATTTTTAAATCCCGCTCGACGGGCTGATAAGGATCCGTATTGGCGCCGAGCTGAATTGGCGCCGGGACGTAGCCGGGTTTCGACAGTTCCGCTTCCAGCAATGCCGCCGCATTGGGTTTGGCGAACAGGCGGCTTTCAAAATCGAGCCCGGCGGAAAGGCCCATATAGGTGTGGCTGGGGCGCGCAAAACAATAGACGCAGCCATGTTCGCAGCCTTTGTATGGGTTGATCGAGCGATCATAAGGAATGTCGGGGGACGTGTTGCGGGTGATGATCTTTTTCGGTGTTTCCATAGTCACCTGGGTGCGCAACGGCGGCAGGTCGCTGTCGTCCAGATCCCACCTGTCATCGACGGCCTCGACGCATTCACGCTCAAACCGCCCGGACCGGTTGCTCACCGCGCCTCTTCCTTTTACGAGGCCCTTGATCGGCCCTGCTGTTTCCAGCCTGTCCATGCCCCTTTATAATCATTTTACAGAACAATTCAAGAACATTTACCGATGATACTCCTCCCCATCCAGTTGTGATATGAAAGCCCGGAGACCTAATCACCGGGACCGCCAGCATCGTGCTCAGCATCGTTATCCCTACCTTGAACGCCGAAACCGAATTGCCGGGGACGCTAGCCATCGTCGAGGCGACCGGCATAGCCCATGAGATCATCATCGCCGACGGCGGCTCCAGGGACCAAACGCCCCACATCGCGGCTGACGCCGGGGCCAAGTTTACGGCGACGCTCGGCGGGCGCGGTCCGCAACTTCAGGCGGGCACGCTCTACGCCACCGGTGACTGGCTGTTGTTTCTGCATGCCGACACCCGCCCGCAGCCGGGCTGGGACCACGTGGTCGGGGATTTCATGTCTAACCCCGACAACCGCTTCCGGGCCGGCTACTTTCAGTTCATCCTCGGCGACACCCGGCCCGCCGCCCGGCGCATAGAAAACCTGGTGCACTGGCGGTGCCAGACTTTCGGCCTGCCTTATGGCGATCAGGGGTTGCTGATAAGCAGGGAGTTTTATGACCTGTTAGGCGGGTTTAAACCCGTGGCCCTGATGGAAGATGTCGAGATGGTCCGCGCCATCGGCAAAAGAAGAATGTCCGAGTTACCGAGCGCCGCCGTCACGTCGGCCAAGAAATACCAACAAGACGGCTTTTGGATGCGACCGATCAGGAACCTCTGGTGTCTGGGGCTGTATTTTAGCGGCGTGCCGCCACGGCTGATTGGCTCGCTTTACAAATGACGCTCATTAACCACCTTGTTATTTTTGCCAGGGAGCCACGCATGGGCCGGGTTAAAACCCGCCTTGCCGCCGACATCGGCCGGCTCGCGGCATTGGCCTTTTACCGAAAAACGCTGTTTGAAGTGACAAGGCAACTGGCCTCGGACCGACGCTGGCAATGCGGGCTGGCGGTGACGCCCGAGCGGGCGGTTTTCGACGATAACCCCGGGGGCCCTTGGCCCCAGGCAAATTTCCGGATGAGCCAGGGTTCGGGCGACCTCGGCCAACGCATGGGCCGGGTCATGGAAATTCTGCCGCCGGGACCGGTGGTCATCATCGGCGGCGATGTGCCCGACATTCAGGCCCACCATATCGCCGACGCCTTTGAAGCCCTTGGCTGCAATGACGCCGTCTTCGGCCCGGCAAAAGACGGCGGTTACTGGCTGGTGGGAATGAACAGAAGGCCGGTTTTTACAGATATCTTCCAAAACGTTCGCTTCTCAACCAAACACGCCCTGGCCGATACCATCGCCAACCTTGCCCCCAGCCAACGCCACGTGCTGTTGGAAACGCTGACGGACATCGACGACGGCAAGGATTACCGGGGCTGGAAAAAAGATCGCTGACAGATCGGGGCCGGCGCCTTGTTACCAAGGACCGGCCCCATTTGAGGCGAAAGGCCGGAGGAAAGGTCAGACGGCCCCGGCCCCGTTGTTAGACCCGCCGAACAAGGTAATGTCGCGATCAGATATTGTGTGCGCTCCGCCGCCCAAAAGCGCCTGTACGAAGGATGCGACAACGAGGAACAGGGGATATTCCCAACCGCCGCCCTTGGCCGAAAACATCCAGCCATTGCCGCCATGCACCCAAAGGGCGCCCAACAAAACAGGCACTAATGCCAGCGACACGAAGCGCGTATAGATGCCCAGAATCAGGGCAATGCCGCCGAAGGTTTCCGCACCGATCACCAGATAGGCGGAAAAAGCCGGCAGGCCCAGCGATTCGAAAAATTGCACCGTGCCGGGGATCGTAAACACGAAAACTTTCAGATAAAGGCTGTGGGCGACAAACATGACGCCTAGCGCCACCCGCAACAGAAGCGCCCCATAGGGCGCGGTCTTTGTATCAATCATGGTCTTGTTCCTTTCCTCAAAGGGTATGAACCGTAAGACGGCGTGTTAGGCCGTCGGTGTGTGAAGAAAGTAGTATGTTGATTTATGCAAGAAAATTAGCAATTATTGCAAATAAATTTTGTAATTTTACACATCACAATTTCATGAACTGGGATGATCTAAAATACTTTCTGGCCGTTGCTCGCGCCGGCAGCCTTTCCGGTGCGGCACGCACGTTGGGCGTTAATCATTCGACCGTGTTCCGCCGTATTCAGGAATTCGAAGAGCGGCTTGGCGTTCGTTTGTTCGATCGGTTGCCGTCGGGGTATGCACTGACGACGGAAGGCGACGACATGCTGGCCAGCGTCGAAAAAGTCGACGCCGAAATCGACGGCCTGAACCGGCGGCTGTCAGGCCGGGATCTTCGGCTCAGCGGCGCGCTTCGCATTACCACCACGTCGACGTTGATCCACTGGGTGCTGGCGCGGCATATGGCAGAATTTACAAAGGCCTATCCGGGGATTGATTTGGAATTGGTCGTGGCGACGGATTTTTTTAATCTGTCCAAACGCCAGGCCGATATCGCTATCCGCCCAACATTGAGCCCGCCGGAAAGCCTGATCGGGCGGCGACTGTCGAAGCTGGCGTTTGCGCCTTATGCATCCGGCGACTATCTGTCAGGCGCGAAGGGCGCGAAAGCCCCCCTCAAGGCCCACACCTGGATTGGCTTTGATGACAACCTAAGTCACCTGGCGGCGGCGAAATGGCTGCGCGATTCCCTGCCGGGTGCCGCCATCGGCCTTCGCGTCAACAGCCTGACTGCCATGCTGTCCACCGCCAGGGCGGGCATGGGGTGTGCCATGTTGCCGTGTTTTATGGGCGATCAGGAAAAGAGCCTGAAACGTCTGAGCCCGCCGCTGGTAAAGGCAGGTTCAGAATTGTGGCTATTGACCCACGAAGACCTTAAAAAAACCGCCCGTGTCCGTGCCTTCATGGATTTCTTCGCCGACGCTCTTAAGTCAGATAAAGATTTGCTGGAAGGGAAAAGCCCCGCCTGATCTATTCTTTTAAGCGGGGAATCATCTCGACGAAGTTGCAGGGCCGGGTGCGGATGTCCAGTTGATGCACCAGGATTTCATCCCACGCGTCCTTGCACGCCCCCGGCGAGCCCGGCAGCGCAAACACATAAGTCCCGCCGACAACCCCGGCACACGCACGTGATTGCATGGTCGAGGTCTTTATTTTCTCGTAGCTGACCATGCGGAACAATTCACCGAAACCGGGGATGTCCTTGTCCTGAACCGCCGCCAGGGCTTCCGGCGTGACATCGCGGCCGGTGAGCCCGGTGCCGCCGGTGGCGATGATGACATCGATGGCGGGATCGTCCGCCCAGTCGGTGAATTTTTTGCTGATGTCGGCGGTTTCGTCTTTGACGATATCGCGCGCCGCCAATGTGTGCCCGGCTTTTTCAAGGCGCCGGGCGAGGATATCGCCGGAACGATCATCATCGGGCGTGCGCGTATCGGACACCGTCAGGACAGCGATATGAACGACCAGAAATTCGTCTTTATTGGCGTGACCCATTACCCGCGACCTCGGCAGTGTCCAGACCTAACGCGGTATACACCGGCCACCGGCCTTCGGCAATGGCGTCCAGGCTGGGCGTCGATTGACCTAGACGGTCGCGATAGGCCCAAAGGTTGCTCAACACCCTCTCGATGAAGTTGCGGGTTTCCCGGCTCGGGATGCTTTCGATGAAAAACAGCGCGTCGTTCAGATAATCCGTCTTGCGCCGCCACTTATTCAGGTTCCCCGGCCCGCCGTTCCAGGCCGCCGCCATCAGGAACAAGTCGCCGTTGATCTTTTTATCGGCCAACAGAATCTCGATGTATTTCTGGCCCAGTGACAGATTGATTTCGGGCTGGAACAATTTCCGCCGGGTGCCGTTGTGGCGATGGAACCGCCGGTCGCGGGCGACGAAGCTGGCCGTGCGCGGCATCAACTGCATCAGGCCCCGGGCACCGGCCCAGCTTTTGGCTTTCGGGTTAAAGCCCGATTCCTGACGGATCAGGGCATAAATCAGCGCCTGATCGACTCGAAAGCCGTCTTTGGGCGTCCAGTTCGGTATCGGATAGGCGGCCCCGTCATACCCGCCGCCGTTGGAAAATAGTCGATCGTTGAGCCTGACCGCCAGCGACGGCATATTGCCCCGGCTGGCGAGACCCAAAATGCCTTTTGCCAGCCTGTCTTTAGCGCCGACAGCAAGGTTGCGCATTTCGCGTTCGGCGCGGCGGTTTTCACCGGTCTGCAACAGCGCCATGGCACGACGACCCCGTGGCGCTGCCGACAAGACCCGAACCGTTTGCTCGTCCAGCGGCGGCGAAATCCAGCGGAACGTCATTTCCCGGCCCAGCATATGCCCGGCAAGAATTCCGTAAAACGTGCGCGGGTGCTGGGCGGCCTGCATCAGAAGTTCATTGACCTTTTCGGGCCGGCGATTGACCAGATGAGTTCTGGCGGCCCAGAAGGAGCCTGCGGCACCAAGCCACGATGACCCGCCCCGATGGTTGGCCACACCTTCAAAATGACTGGCCGCGATGTCATATTTTTTCAGCCGCCATGCCGCCAGCCCGGCGGTCCACTTGGCGCCTTGCAAATAGCGGCCGGATCGCTCGGCGGCTGAGCCTGCCCATTTGAGCGCCCAAACATCGCGCCCGGCGGCAAAATACTCGCGCCCCAGCCGCGCCTTGGCTTCGTCATATTGGGCGGTCGAGAACAGCCGCTTGATGTCCCGGGAAGTGATCAGTTTTTTGACGGCCAATGTGTAGCCGCGCCGCAGTAGCGTGCGGATGCGGCGTTGATATTGACGTACCTTGCGCCGATTGGCCCGGCCCAACCGCTTGCCCGGAATGCCGCCGCTATATTCCGGCTCGACGCCCGCTACCGCCTGCACCCTTTCAGGCGTTTTTGGTGCGCGCCATTTTTTCGGTTGGCGGCGCTTGGCGAGTTTATATAGACGCGGGGCATCGGGATGGTCAGCGTATTTTGCCATCCACGCCTTTAATTCCTTATAACGAGATCGATATTTGGTAGGGTGCAGATAGCGTTGCGCCAGCACATGACCCATCAACAAGGGATCATCAAGACGCCCAATCAAAGCATCGGCGGCCTTCCAGTCGCCGTCGACCTGGACGTCAAAAATTTGCCGGTAGAGACCCGCATCTGTAGATGAAAGAACTTCCAGGATGCTGACGAAAACATCCCCACCGATTCCCAACGACGCCGAGCTGCTCTTATCGTCGGCGTGAACAGCACCGCCAAAAAGCAATGCGGCGCTTCCCAGCACCGCCATCAGCAGCGTTAATTTCAAGCCCGAACGAAATTTCATGAAGAATCCGCTCCCGAGGTCCCCCGACTCGCTTTTTATAAAACATCTCGATTTGTCGCGCAACCCGACAAGGCATTGGAATCCATTAAATTTTAGGGACAGCTGTGGAAAACTTGAGGGTTTTCAACCAGCCAGCTTGTGTTTGATCGCCAACAGATCGCGCCAGGTATCGCGCTTTTGCCCCGGCGAGCGCAGCAGATACGCCGGGTGGTACAACGCCGTCGCGTCAATGGGGCTGGTCATGCCCGCGGTTTCATATTCGAACCATTTGCCCCGCAGCCGTCCGACCCCCGCCGTCTGCGCCAACAGCGATTTTGCCGCCGGACCGCCCAGGGTGACGAGAATTTTTGGGTCGACCAATTCGATCAGGCGTTCCACAAACGGCAGGCAAATCGCCGTTTCCTGAGGCGTCGGCGTGCGGTTGCCGGGCGGGCGCCAGAAGACAGTATTGGAAATCAGCACGCCGGTGCGATCCAGCCCGATGGAAGCCAGCATCTTATCCAGCAATTTCCCCGACGGCCCAACAAAGGGCAAGCCCTGCCGGTCCTCTTCCGCGCCGGGACCTTCGCCGACAAACAACACCGGGGCTTTTTCGTTGCCATCGGAAAAAACCAGGTTGGTAGCGGTTTTTTTCAACCCGCAGGCATCAAAACTTTTGAGCGCCCTTTGCAACTCTTCCACGGTTTTCGCTGCCTTGGCCAAATGTACGGCAGCAGTGAGGTCGCCGTTGGTGGGGCTGAGCTTGGCAGCAGGCGGCGGAGGTGGTGACGGGGCAGGCGAGGCATCAGCAAACCCGGGGTGGGGCGCTTCGTTGGTCGGGGAAGGTACACTGGCTTGTTGTTTCCCTGTCGACCCTTCGGACCTACCCGCCTCTTGCCTGAAACGGTTCACCGGGTGATCGGAAATGGTTTCATCGACGCCGGCGTCAATGTACCACTGAAGCAATTCTTGCGAAGTCATGGACGTTTCCGGCGACATGGCCCAACATACCATAATGGCAAAATTAGAAAACCAGCGAGTGACACAAAATGCCCCCTGAAGACCAAGCCCCAATCGCCGAGGTCGAGGCCCAGCCGTCCGGCGAGCGGGAATCCATGGGCTTTGACGTGGTCATCGTCGGCGGCGGCCCGGCGGGGTTGTCTGCCGCCATCCGGTTGCGTCAACTGGCGCTCGAGCATGACCGCGACGTTAACGTTTGCGTCGTCGAGAAAGGCTCTGAGATCGGTGCTCACATTCTGTCTGGTGCGGTCATGGAAACCCGGGCCCTGGACGAACTGATCCCCGACTGGAAGGACCGGGGCGCGCCCATGGGCGAAGCCGTCACCAACAATGAGCATTGGCTTTTGTCCAAAGCGGGGAAATTTTCTCTGCCGCATTTCCTGCTGCCGCCGCTGATGAGTAACAAGGGCTGCTACACCTTGAGCCTCGGCAACCTGTGCCGCTGGCTGGCCGAACAAGCCGAGCAATTAGGCGTCGAAATCTATCCCGGATTCGCCGCCGCCGAAGTGCTGACCCAAGATGATGGCAGTGTTAAAGGTATCGCCACCGGCGACATGGGATTGAACAAGGACGGCAGCCCTGGTCCCAACCACCAGCCGGGGGTCGAACTGCTGGCCAAGTACACATTTTTTGCCGAAGGTGTGCGCGGTTCGTTGAGCCAGGCGGTGATGGGCCGTTTCGGCCTGCGTGACGGCGTCGAGCCGCAGACCTATGGCATCGGCATCAAGGAATTGTGGGATGTCGATCCGGCCCGCCACCAACCCGGCACCGTCATCCACAGCCAGGGCTGGCCGTTGTCCGACACTGTCGGTGGCGGCTTCATCTATCACCAGGAAGCCGGCCAGGTCGCTATCGGTTTCGTCGTCGCGCTCGATTACAAAAATCCGTACTTGAGCCCCTTCGATGAAATGCAACGCTTCAAAACCCATCCCGCCATCCGCCCGCTTCTGGAAGGCGGGCGGCGTGTCGCCTATGGCGCCCGGGCGATCAATGAAGGCGGTCTGCAATCGATTCCGAAACTGGTGTTTCCGGGTGGTGTGCTGATCGGATGTTCGGCCGGATTCGTCAACGTGCCGCGCATCAAAGGCACCCACAACGCCATGAAAACCGGAATGCTGGCAGCCGAAGCTGCATTTCGGGCGTTGCAGGCCGGCCGCGACGGCGCCGACGAACTAGTGGATTATCCCGAACAGTTCCGCCAATCGTGGGCCTATAAAGATCTTCACCGCGTCCGCAACGCTCGCCCGGCGCTGGCAAAATTCGGCATTACCCTGGGCTCGCTCTATTCGGGGATCGATATGTGGCTCAACAATTTAGGGCTCGGTTTTCTGGCGCCATGGACGTTCGGCCACCACGCCGACCACGAAGCGTTGCAAAAAGTCGACCATTGCAAACCCATCGATTACCCCAAACCGGACGGCGTCGTCAGCTTCGATAAGCTGTCTTCGGTCTTCATATCCAATACCAACCACGAGGAAAACCAGCCCACCCACCTGACATTGAAGGACGTTTCCATTCCCGTAGGCGTCAATCTGGCCGATTACGGGGGACCGGAAACGCGGTTTTGTCCGGCCGGCGTCTACGAATTTGTCGACGAAGACGACGGCCCGCGCCTGCAAATTAACGCGCAAAACTGCGTCCACTGCAAAACCTGCGACATCAAGGATTTGACCCAGAACATCACCTGGGTGGTGCCGGAAGGCGGCAGTGGGCCAAATTACCCGAATATGTGACTGGAAGGCCGGGCCTTGTCAGGTAAAATGAAGCATGACTAAAAAAGCACCCTCACAAAAAGTCATCTTATTTGCGACTTTGCTCGTTTCCGTAGCCAGTTTCCTGGTCGTCCCCTGGACTTCGGCACAGGCGGAAAAAGCCGGTAAGACGTTGTCGGGCAATTATCTCGCCGGCCGCTTTGCCCAGTCGCGGAGCGATTATTCCAGGGCCGCCGATTTCCTAGGCGCGGCCCTGAAGAAGGCGCCGGCAGTGCCCGAGCTTCTGCGCCGTACTTTCATTCTGATGGCCATCGAGGGCCGCATCAAGGAAGCTTCCGGCCTGGCGCCTGAGCTGTTGAAAACCAATCCCCAGGAAGCGGTCGCCAACCTGTTGCTGATGGTCGACGACCTGAAACGCGGCCGCTTTGAGGCGGTCGAAAAACGTATTCAAGGTATGCCCGCCACCGGGCTAAACCTGATCGTCGGCCCGGTGCTTCACGCCTGGAGCCTGGTCGGGCGGAAGCAAAACGACGATGCCCTGAAGCTCCTGACCGGCGGCAAAAAAAGCGCCGCCACTGAAGCCTTGAACCAGATGCACGCGGCCCTGATTAACGAGCTTTTGGGCAACACCGAGGCAGCGGAAAAGCATTACCTGGAGCTTTCCAATAATCAAAGTGGGCTGTCGCTCCGCATCGTCCAGCTTTTGGGCGCACTGTATGAACGGACGGGAAAAACAGAAAAGGCCAAGGCGCTTTATGATCGCTACCTCAAAGAACAACCGGGGACCCAGTTGCTCGACGTCGCCCTGGCGCGGTTAAAAAAAGACAAGGGTGCGCCGCTTCGCGTGTTTTCCGTCACCGACGGGGCGGCCGAGGCTTTGTTTGGTATTGCCAGTTCCCTGCGCCAGCAAAACGCCCGCGAAACGGCCCTGGTGCTGTCGCGTCTGGCGTTGCATTTGAAACCCAACTTCCCGGTGATGCAAATTCTGCTGGCCGACATTTTGGAATCCGACGAGCGGCTGGAAGCGGCGCTGACGATTTATTCGGCTATTTCCAAAAAATCGGCTTTTTCCTGGTCGGCCCGGCTGCGGATCGGCTCGCTGCTTAACCGGTTGAAGCGCAAGGATGAGGCTGTCAAAAAACTTGAAACCATGGCCCGTGACCGGCCCAGTGAAGCCGGGCCGCTGATTAATCTTGGCGATATCCTGCGCGGCCATGAGCGTTTCGGCGACGCCGTGAAGGCTTACGATCAAGCCTTTGATCGCATCGGCCAACTCGAAAAACGCCATTGGTCGCTGCTCTATGCCAGGGGCATCGCCCTGGAACGCTCGGGGCAGTGGCCGCGCGCCGAGGCGGATTTTCTGCGCGCTTTGGAATTCAAGCCGGACCAGCCCTATGTGTTGAATTACTTAGGATATTCCTGGATCGAAAAGGGACTGCAGATTGAGCGCGCCCAGGAAATGATCCTAAAGGCGGTTAAGCAACGCCCCAATGATGGCTTTATTCTGGACAGCTTGGGATGGGGCCATTACCGGCTCGGCAACTATGGACCGGCGGTCGAATACCTGGAACGCGCCGTCGAATTGCGGGCGCAGGACCCCATCCTCAATGACCATCTGGGCGACGCCTATTGGCGGGTGGGAAGGCACCGCGAAGCACGCTTTCAATGGAAGCGGGCATTGTCGTTCAAACCCAAGGACGATTTGATCGCCATCATTCGCGAAAAATTGAAATCGGGCCTCGCCACAGACATCGACACCGCGAAGAATAAAAAGAACGATGGCTGAAGAAATTAACGAGGGTAGCGGCGCCCATTCCTTGACTCGGAAAGCGGCGGCGAAAATCAATCTTTATCTTCATATCACCGACCGGCGGCCCGATGGCTATCACGAACTGGACAGTCTGGCCGTATTTGCCGGGGTGCATGATGTCATCACGCTGGCCCCGGCCGATACCCTGACCCTGGACATCACCGGCCCCTTCGCGGACGGCCTTGAGGCCGGACCGGAAAACCTTGCCTTGAAAGCGGCCGAAAGGCTGCAACAGGCGACAGGGCTTACCCGAGGGTGCGCCATTGGGCTGCAAAAAAACCTGCCCGTCTCATCGGGCATCGGAGGCGGTTCGGCGGATGCGGCGGCAGTATTGGATGGGTTAATGGATTTCTGGAAAATTAATCCTAAAACGCTGGACCTGCACGGAGTGGCCTTGGAACTGGGGGCCGACGTGCCGGTGTGCCTGTATGGCCGGGGGGCCTACGTCAGCGGCATTGGTGACGAGATCGTCAAAGGCCCGCCGCTGCCCGACGCGTGGCTGGTGTTAGTCAATCCGGGGGTGTCCGTATCAACGCCGGACGTTTTCAAGGCCAGAAAAGGAAGTTTCAATATTGAAGACCGGCTGGAAGGTCCGCCGACATCGGCGGCGCACCTGGCGCAATTTTTATCATCGCGCTACAACGATTTGACCGAAGCGGCGATCAGCTTCGCCCCGGCAATTGGTGCGGCGCTGGAGGCGCTGAAAAAAACCGAAGGCTGTTTGCTGTCACGAATGTCAGGCAGCGGGGCGACTTGTTTCGGGATTTACGACGCGGAAGATGCGGCAACCATAGCGCGTTCGGCAATTGTCGAAGCGCAGCCCGGTTGGTGGGTGCAAGCAGCGCCGTTGCTGGACAACACCCGGGTCTCTTAAATCCCTTCGGTGATACATTTTAAAAAAATTCACCGCCACTTGAGGGGGAATTTTCAAACCCCGCTTGCGCGCCTTCTTCTTTGGCCATATGTTTCGCCCCAATTCCTGCCGGATGGGGCGTAGCCAAGTGGTCCAAGGCACCGGCTTTTGATGCCGGCATTCGAAGGTTCGAATCCTTCCGCCCCAGCCAATCCCCCCTATTTCACGAACCACAGCAACGCCGGCAGGGTCATGAACGACAACGCCGTCGAGACCAGGACGATGCTGGCCACTTCTTCCGGGTTGTTGTCATGGGCCTGGGCGAACAGGAAGTTGAAGACAGCGGCGGGCAGGGCGCATTCGATGATCAGCACGCCGCGGGCCGCGCCTTGCAAACCGAATACCTCTGCCAGGCCCCAACCGACGCCGAACCCCAGCAGCAGCCGGAATACGGAAAGCCAGACGGTGCGGTTAAGGCTAGCTATTTTCAATCCCGCCAACGATACCCCCAACGTGATCAACATCAGCGGAATAGCGAAACCGCTCAGCAGATCCAGGGTCTTGAACAGCCAGCCGAAGACTTCGAAACCGGAGAACTTGACGGCCAACGCCGCCAGCACCGCCCACACCAGGGGGATTTTCAGAATCTCCTTGAGATTTGCCGTTCCGGCCGCCAACGCCGGCCCCAAAACGAAGACCAGAATAGAATTGACGGCAAAATAAGCCAGGGCCAGGGCCAAGCCTTTCTCGCCGAAAGCCAGCAAGCATAACGGCAAGCCCATGTTGCCGGTGTTGGCAAAGATCATCGACGACAAGTACGTGCGCTGTGACAGGCCGGCCAGCTTCAGCACCGGCATTGCAATGGCGCTAAAGGCGGCAACCGA
>JAZFSL010000024.1:0-3881 GCA_036446135.1 Rhodospirillales bacterium
CTTTTCGCGCAGTTGCTTGCCGGTTTTGAAATAGGGAATGAATTTTTCCGATACCTGGACCGATTCCCCGGTGCGCGGGTTGCGGCCGACACGGGCGCCACGGCGTTTGACGGAAAACGCCCCAAAACCACGCAATTCGACCCTGTCACCGGCGGCAAGGGCACTGGTGATTTCGTCAAAAATCGTGGTGACGATGCGTTCAACGTCGCGCTGGAATAAATCAGGATTGGCCGCGGCAAGGCGCGCTATCAGTTCCGATTTAGTCACGCCATTATCCCCCATGGTGTTAAGCGCATCTTTTTAGCGCCGGGATTATCAATTATTGGCCGCCCTCATATTGAACTCGGCAATCAACCGGGTATTTCGGCAGGGTAACAATCCCTTAAGTATAGCTACCATAGTGCAGGGTGCCAAAGTGAGAACACCCCGTCAAGACTAAGTCTTTCAGAAAACAGAACTTTTTGGACTATGGACCCGAGCAAATCGCGCCACGGTTGATCTTCGTGTGTAACCTCGACATCGCGAATGGGAAGGGATTCTGCGATTTTATGGGTATCAGACAGCCATTTGCGGGCTTCAAGATCAGATCCGATCGCGTCAATAAGCCCGTTCTTTTTGGCTTGGCGACCGCTGTAGACGCGGCCATCGGATAGTTTCAGAACTTGTTCTTTGGGCATGGCGCGGCGTTCGGCCACCAGGGTCACAAACATATCGAAGAAATCATTGATGACGTCCTCGGTCGCCTTGCGCGCCGCCGGGGTAAAGCGTTCCAGGGGATTAGGCTGCGCCTTCAGGGGGCCGCTTTTCAGTGTTTCCGGTTTGATGCCGAGCTTTTCCAGAAACCCCGTAACGTCAGCCGTCTGCATAATAACGCCGATAGACCCCGTCAACGTCGACGCCCGGGCGATAATGTGGTCGGACGCTAGGGCAATCATATAGCCCGCCGACGTCGCCGTAGCGCCCATGACCACCACGATCGGCTTTTTGTCGGCAACCTGGCGAAGCGTTTGATAGAGGGCCTCGCCGCCGTCATAGGTGCCGCCGGGACTGTTGATCTTGACGATCAGCGCCTTGGCCCTGGTGTTTTCGGCGATGTCGCTCAACAGGTCATTGCGGTCTTGATCGTCGAAGATGATGCCGTTGATGTTTATGCGCGCTACGTGGTCTCGGTGGCCAACCAGATCGGCACGGCCCAGCCCTGCCAGCACGGCAACAACCAAAGCAACGATCCCCACCACACGCCAAAAGACGAGACGCCGTTTCAGGCGACGTCTTTCAACGATATTGTCGGCATCGAAAGACATTGTTTGTGGCTCCCCGGCAATGACGCCTGGTTACTTTTTATCGTCCTTTTTGGCTTTAGCGGCAGGCTTTTTCTTGGTCTCTTTTTTATCAGCCGCCTTAGCATCAGCCTTGGCTGGGGCTTTCGCTTTGGCTGGGGCCTTTTTCTTCGCCGAGGCTTTCTTCTCGGCCTTTTTGTCTACTGGTGCGTCAGCCTTTTTCGCCGGTTTGGGGTTTTCCTCACCAGTGGCGGCCTTCTTGGTGACTGTTTTTTTCTCTTCAAGGGCAGCACCCAGGATATCACCTAGCGAGGCGCCGGCGTTCGAAGAGCCATAACTCGCCATGGCTTTCTTTTCTTCTTCCACTTCCAACGCCTTGACGGAAAGCATCGGCTTGCGACCGGCTTTGTCAACCTTGGTGATTTTGGCATCGATTTTTTCGCTGGCGGCGAAGCGATCCGGCCGCTGCTCGGAGCGATCGCGGCTCAAATCACCTTTGCGGATAAAGCCGGGAATGGAATTACTAGTCATGACCTCGATGCCGCCATCGACAATAGCGCTGATGGTACAGGTGACGACGGCACCCTTCTGCAACTCTTCGAGGCCGTCGGCGACCGTGTCTTCGGTCATCTGCTTGAGGCCAAGGCTGATGCGTTCCTTGTCGACGTCCACATCCAGCACCTTGGCCTTGACGACATCGCCTTTCTTGAAGTTGGCAAGCGCTTCTTCGCCGGTTTTTTCCCAGCTCAGATCGGACAGATGCGCCAAGCCGTCGATTTCGCCGTCGAGGCCGACAAACAGACCGAATTCGGTGATGTTTTTGACTTCGCCTTCGACTTCTGAACCGACGGTGTATTTGGTAAGGAATCCTTCCCAGGGATTTTCCCGGCATTGCTTGAGACCCAGCGAGATACGGCGTCTTTCCGGATCCGCCTCAAGAACCATGACTTCCACTTCCTGGCTGGTGGAAACGATTTTGCCGGGGTGCACATTCTTTTTGGTCCAGCTCATTTCCGACACGTGCACCAGCCCTTCGACGCCCGGCTCCAATTCAACGAAGGCGCCGTAATCGGTGATGTTGGTGACCCGGCCGGTGAATTTGGCTTCCGGCGGATATTTGCCGCCAACGCCTTCCCAGGGATCGACCTCCAGCTGCTTCATGCCCAGCGAAATCCGTTGGGTTTCAGCATTGAAGCGAATGACCTGAACCTTCACGGTCTCACCGATCTGCAAGGTTTCGGACGGGTGGTTGACCCGGCGCCAGGCAATATCGGTAACATGCAAAAGGCCATCAACGCCGCCGAGATCGACGAAGGCGCCGTAATCGGTGATGTTCTTGACGATGCCTTCCAGAACCTGGCCTTCGGTCAAATTGGAGATAAGTTCCGAACGGGCTTCGGTGCGGGTTTCTTCGAGAACGGCGCGGCGGGAAACGACAATGTTGTTGCGCTGCGCATCCATTTTCAGGATCTGGAACGGCTGCGGCGTATTCATCAGCGGCGTAATGTCACGCACCGGGCGGATGTCGACTTGCGATCCTGGCAGGAACGCGACGGCGCCATCAAGATCGACGATGAAGCCACCTTTGACGCGTCCGAAGATCGATCCGTTGACCCGTTCGCCTTTGTTGAAGGACTTTTCAAGTTCGGTCCAGGATTCTTCGCGCCGGGCCTTTTCGCGGCTCAGGCGGACAACGCCGTCCTTGTCTTCGAATCGTTCGACAAATACGTCGATCTTGTCGCCGGGGTTGAGCTGGGTTTCGACACCGGGGGTGGCGAATTCCTTCAGCGATACGCGGCCTTCGGATTTGAGGCCGACGTCAATGACGACGTCTTCGCTGTCGACTTCAACAACGGTGCCCGAGACGACCTTTCCTTCGAAGCGTTCACCTTCGCCAAGGAACTCTTCAAGCAGGTCTGCAAAAATTTCTTTGGTGGCAGGGAGTGCGTCTTGGCCGTCCTTGGGCTCGGCAGTCTGTTTGTCAGGAGCCATGGGTTCCTTAGTCCTTTTCTCAGACGTTTTACTTTTAACGTCTTGGTGTTGGCCAACCGGTTGGTTCCGGTGGTCTTAGATGAAAAATACGTCCTTTTTGTCTTTTCGGTAAAAGGACGCCCGTTAACTAGTTGTTCGCGGAATTGATGAAGCCAAGCGCCGCGGCAAAAGCCTGATCGGCATCCAAATCGCTTGTATCCAGTTGATAAGCGTCTTTGGCCGGCCCTAACGGAGACACAGTGCGATCACTGTCGCGCGCGTCACGTTCTTTCATATCCGCAAGAACGTGGCCATGTATAGCGGCGAGGCCCTTGTCTCGCAACTCTTTAAAACGTCTTTTTGCACGAATTTCGATGGACGCGGTAACAAATAGTTTGGCCTTCGCATTCGGGCAAACGACAGTGCCGATATCGCGACCGTCCAAAACCGCGCCTTTTTTGCCGTCTGGGGGGTTTTCGACGAATTTTCGCTGAAATTCCAGCAATTGGGCGCGCACGCCGGGAATCGCCGATACCCGGGACGCCGCGTCGGCGGCAGCATCTTCTCTCAGGTCCGCGGCCCCCAGATCAGCTGGCTTCAAGGCTTTCGCCGCGTTTTCAGCGCCGTCAG
>JAZFSL010000025.1:0-11860 GCA_036446135.1 Rhodospirillales bacterium
GGGAGAAGGGTGCAGCCATGAACCTTCACGAGTATCAGGCGAAAGAACTTTTACAAAATTACGGTGTTCCGGTTCCCACCGGTCGCGTTGCCGCCACCGCCGAAGAGGCCGGGAGCGCCACTGAGAAGCTCGGCGGAGATTCCTGGGTCGTCAAGGCGCAGGTTCACGCCGGTGGCCGTGGCCGCGCCGGGGGCATCAAGATCGTCAAATCCGCCGACGCCGCACGCGGAGCGGCGGAAAAAATGTTGGGTCAACGACTGGTCACGGCGCAAACCGGTGCCGAAGGCAAGGTCGTCAATCGGGTCTATGTGGAAAAGGCCTGTGACATTACCAAGGAAATCTATCTGGCGGCGATGGTTGACCGCTCCATCGGTCGCATCGCCTTTCTGGCCTCCGCCGAAGGCGGCGAGGACATCGAAGAGGCCGCCGCCAAGTCGCCTGACAAAATATTCAAGCTCGTCATCGACCCGGCAACCGGCCTTGAAGATGCGGACGCTGCCCGACTGGCCCAGGACCTGGGCCTGTCGGGCATGCAGGCGGGCACCTTCGTCCGAAGCTTGGCCTGCGTCTATAAAGCGTTTCTGGAAAACGACGCCAGCCTGATCGAAATCAATCCCCTGGCCGTCACTGATGAAGGGGGATTAATTGCCTTGGACGTCAAGATGATCGTCGACGACAATGCGCTCTACCGTCACCCCGACTGGCAAAAGCTTTGGGACGAGGCTGAGGTCGACGTGGACGAGATCGAGGCCCGGCGATTTGAGCTGAATTACGTTCCCATGGACGGCAATATCGGCGTCATGGTCACCGGCGCCGGGCTGGCGCTGGGAATACTGGATTTGTTGAAGGACCGAGGTGGCGAGGCCGCCGATTTTATGGACGTGCGCCCCGTCGCCACACGCGACCAGATCGCCGCCGGCATCAGGATGCTGTTAGGCAATACGAATGTAAAAGCCATCCTGGTTGTCGCCATGGGCGGTGGTGTCTTGCGCTGCGATACCATCGCCGAAGGAATTGCCCTGGCCTGCAAGCAAGCACCGGGGCACGTCCCCATTATCGTGCGCGCCGCCGGCACCGCCAAGGAAATGGCCGAACTGGCGCTCCGTAATCAGGGTGTCGATGTTATTTTTGCCGACGACCTGGCCGAAGCCGCCGACAAGGCCGTTGCCGCAGCCGGGAGGAGAAAATAATATGGGTATCCTTGTCGATGGCGACAGCAAAGTCATTTGCCAGGGCCTGACCGGGGCCACCGCGACACGCCTGACGGAGCGCGCCATTGCCTACGGCACCAAGATGGTCGGCGGTGTGGTTCCCGGAAAAGGCGGGCAAAGCCATCTCCACCTGCCGGTGTTTGAAACCGTGGCCGAGGCTGTCATCGCCACCAAGCCGGATGCGTCGGCCGTGTTTGTCCCCCCCGACAAGGCGCCCAGCGCCATGATCGAAGCCATCGAAGCAGAAATCTCGTTGGTAATATGCGTTACCGAACGCGTACCGGTGCTCGACATGGTGCGGGTCAAACACGCCCTTGAAGGATCGAAAACCCGTCTTATCGGCCCCAACAGCCAGGGTGTGATTACGCCGGACGTTTGCAAGATCGGCGTCATGCCGGAACGACCCCACACCAAGGGCCGCATCGGCATCGTGTCGCGCTCGGCGACGCTCAACTATGAGGCCGTGGACCAGACCACAAACGTGCATCTCGGCCAATCGACATCCGTCGGCATCGGCGGCGACCCGGTCTATGGGATGAATTTCATCGATTGCCTGGAATTATTCTTCGACGACCCGGCGACGGAAGGGATCATCCTGATCGGGGAAATCGGCGGCACCGCAGAAGAAGAGGCGGCCGAGTATCTGAAGCAGGTAAAACCGAAAAAACCCATCGTCGCCTATGTCGCGGGCCTTAATGCGCCGACGGACCGGCGCATGGGACACGCCGGCACGGTCGATGTCTTCGGCGAAGGATCGGCGGCGGCAAAGATCGAGGCGCTGGAAGCCGCCGGCGCCATCATCGCGCCCAGCACCGCAGACATGGGCAAGACCATGCGCCGGGCCCTAGGTGGGCGTTAGAGGCGGGCGCAAAGAACTTTCCCCCTTGCCTTTATATTAAGAGGCCTTTTTTCCGCCTGTGCCTTTCCCGTTAACGTGCTATTGGTGCCGCCATGGATGCCGAGATTAACCCACGCAAAAACCTGATCGGGCTGGACCGTGACGAACTGGCGAGCGAGTTGGCCGCCATCGGCGAGAAGCCGTTTCGGGCCAAGCAACTCTGGCACTGGATGTATTATCATGGGGTCACCGATTTTGACGCCATGACCACCATCGCCAAGGCGGCGCGGCCATTGTTGAAAGAGTTGTTTTGCACCGAGCGGCCCGATATTTCCCGGCTGGAAACGTCCGAAGACGGGACGCGGAAATGGCTGCTGAAATTCGACGACGCAAACGAAGCCGAAACCGTCTATATCCCGGAAACTGATCGCGGCGCGCTTTGCATCTCGTCACAGGTGGGGTGCACGTTAAATTGCAGCTTCTGCCACACCGGCACGCAGAAACTGGTGCGCAATTTGACTGCCAGCGAGATCGTCGGCCAGATGATGGTGGCACGTGATTCTTATGGCGAGTGGCCCCTGGGAAAAGACGTTCCTAAGAGCGAGCGCATGATTTCCAACATCGTCATGATGGGCATGGGCGAGCCATTGTATAATTTCGACAACGTCAAAAAAGCGCTGAAGATCATCATGGACCCGGAAGGCATATCACTTTCCAAACGCCGCATTACGCTGTCAACATCCGGCGTGGTGCCGATGATGCAGCGCTGCGGCGAGGAAATCGGTGTCAATCTGGCGGTCAGCCTGCATGCCTGCAACGACGAACTACGCGATCAATTGGTGCCCATCAACCGCAAATATCCGCTAAAGGAATTATTGGAAGCGTGCCGCCAGTATCCCGGCGCCAACAACGCCAACCGCATCACGTTTGAATACGCCATGCTGAAAGGAGTCAACGATTCCGACGCCGACGCCAGAGAGTTGATCCGCCTTGTCCGGGGGCTGCCGGTAAAGTTCAATCTGATCCCGTTCAATCCTTGGCCGGGCACGCGCTTCGAGAATTCCGACCCCAAGCAGGCCAAACGGTTTTCGGGGATCCTTAATAAAGGCGGCTTGTCGGCGCCGATCCGGGTGCCGCGCGGGCGCGACATTATGGCCGCCTGTGGACAGCTTAAATCAGACAGCGAACGCCAACGGCGGCAAAAGACAGGGCTCAGCGCATGATCGATGAATTCAACGAGGACCTAAAACACGAGATCATCGTCGTCATCGATCCCATGTGTTCGTGGTGCTGGGGGTTTTCCCCGGCGCTGACGGAGATGGCCGAAACCTACCAAGACCAAGCCCCGGTGTGGCTGATGGCGGGCGGGCTTCGGCCTTTGACCGAAAAACCCATGAACGACGACGCCAAGGCCGAGATTCGCCATCACTGGGAAGACGTCCATGAAGTCAGCGGCCAGCCGTTCGACTTTTCCTTTTTCGAGCGCAACGGTTTTGTCTACGACACCGAGCCTGCGTGCCGGGCGCTGGTGGCGATGCGAAGGATCAAACCCGAAGCCGCACCCCATTACCTCGCCACCATGCACCAGGCTTTTTATGCCCAGAACCGCGACATCACCAACGAAACCATCCTGAGCGACCTGGCCGCTAATGAAGGCGTCAATAAAAACGACTTCATTCGTGTATTTTCATCCAGGCAAACCATTTACCGGACAGCCGGAGATTTTCACCGTGCCCACGCCATGGGCGCGCGCGGGTTTCCGACGGTGGTGCTGAGAACCGGTGAAAAGCTGGAATTGTTGTGCGCGGGCTTTCGCCCCTTCGACCAGTTGAAGCCGGCCATTGATCAATGGCTGGCCATGGCGCCAGCACGCCAAGTGGAAGACGCCCCCCAATAAACCAAAAGCCTACCAGCCGTTACAACGGCCCCAGGTGGCGATGATCTCGATATTTTCACCGTCTCCTTTTATGACGTTGTATTCCCCATAGGCGGCAACCGTCATACAGACATGGTTGGGAATGACCCGGACCTTGGCGCCGACGGGCAAGGCGTCGAACGGCATCGGCCCGTCGCACAGAACTTGCCCGTGTTCCTGATGCACGGAGGCGACATGCAGTCCAGGAATAGGCGCCCCCGTTTCGGCGTTGCAAACCAGCCCGTAGCCAATATCGCGTTCGTCGTCGAAGGCCTGGGTAGCGCGGTCTTTTGACAGCGCCAGGCCGCCGGCGTCGATATAAAGCTCGTTCTCATTCGGCCGGTGCGCGATAACAGACGCCAGTACTGTCAACGCCACCTCGTCGACAGCCCGCGTTCCGAGTCCGACATGGAACATGTCGCCCATCATATAGACGCCGGGGCGGACCTCGGTGACGCCGGTCATGTCGGTGGCAAGCATGACGCACGGTGTCGATCCGGTGCTGACCGTCGCGCAAGAAAGCCCGGCATCCCTGAGCCGTTCCGCTGCCTGGACGACGGCTAGGCGTTCTTCCTCGGCGACGGCTTCGATTTCCGGGCGCGTTCGGCAGGAATAGGAATGGCCGGCGTGGGTGAGAACGCCTTCCAGTTCGATACCGTCGGCGACATTCAGGATGCCGGCGATCTCCATCAATTCAGGCCCGGCGGGATCGATGCCGGTACGGTGCTCGCCGCAGTCGATTTCCACCAGCACTTTGATCGCTTTTTCTTTCGGGCCGGGGTGGGCGGCCAGAAGCCTCGCCACATCGACGTTGTCGGTTAAAAGTTTAAGGTCCGCGCCACGGTCCATCAGCGCCACAGCCTGGTCCAGCTTCGTCGGGCAGATGGGAACGGCGTAGGTCATATCGGTGAAGGCGTTTTTGAGGAAATACTCGGCCTCGCGCAAGGTCGCTACGGTGATACCGCCAGCCCTGCCATTCACAGCAAGACGAGCGATATCGGCGGATTTGGCGGTCTTTAAATGAGGCCGAAGATCGACTCCCAATTCCCGAACCCGGGCCGTCATGGCGGCGATGTTGCGGGTGAGGCGGGATTGATCGAGGATCAGGGTCGGGGTGGTCAGGTCTGCTGTTTTCATAAGATCCGGACTGTATGGACTTTGCTACGCTTGCTCAAGAATCCGTTTTGCCTATACTCGGGCCGCGCCCAAAACGAGGAACAAAAGCCATGAGCGGAAACGTCAAAAAAGTCGTGCTCGCCTATTCCGGCGGCCTTGATACATCGGTCATCCTGAAATGGCTTCAGGATGCCTACGGTTGTGAAGTCGTGACCTTCTCCGCCGATCTAGGCCAGGGCGAGGAACTGGAAGAAGCACGCCAGAAAGCCGAGATGCTCGGCATCAAAGAGATTTTCGTCGAGGACCTGCAGGATGAATTCGTGTGCGACTACGTGTGGCCGATGTTTAGGGCCAATGCGCTGTATGAAGGCACCTATCTGCTCGGCACCTCAATCGCCCGGCCGCTGATCACCAAGCGCCAGATAGAGATTGCCGCCGAAGTCGGCGCCGACGCTGTTTCCCATGGCGCCACCGGCAAGGGCAATGACCAGGTACGGTTTGAGCTCGGCTATTACGCGCTTAATCCGGATATCAAAATCATCGCCCCGTGGCGGGAATGGGACCTCAACAGCCGCACAAAGCTGATTGATTATGCCGAGAAACACCAGATCCCCGTGCCCAAAGACAAGCACGGCGAAGCGCCCTATTCGACCGACGCCAACCTGTTGCACATCAGCTATGAGGGCAAGGCGCTGGAAGACCCGTGGCTCGAGCCGGATGAGAGCATGTTTACGCGCTCCGTCAGCCCACAGGCAGCGCCCGACGAGGCGACCGAGGTCGAAATTGAATTTTTAAAAGGCGACCCGGTGGCCGTCGACGGCAAAAAACTTGGACCGGCGGCATTGTTGCGGAAGATCAACGAACTGGGCGGCGCCAACGGCATCGGCCGGGAAGATATCGTCGAGAACCGCTTTGTCGGCATGAAGTCCAGAGGCGTCTATGAAACCCCCGGCGGAACGATCGTCTTTCGTGCCCGGCGCGCCATGGAAAGCATCACCCTTGATCGCGGCGCCATGCACCTGAAGGACGAGATGATGCCGCGCTATGCTGAAACCGTCTACAACGGTTTCTGGTTTTCACCGGAACGCAACATGATGCAGGCCGCCATCGATCAGGCTTCCAAAAACGTCACCGGCACGGTACGGCTGAAGCTGTTCAAGGGCAACGTCATCATCACCGGGCGCAAATCGCCCCAGAGCCTGTATTCCGAAGAGACAGCGACCTTCGAAGCCGATCAGGTCTATGACCAGCGGGACGCAGAGGGGTTCATCAAACTCAATGCGCTCAGGCTACGGCTCGGGAAAAAAACCCAAGACTGATCCAATAGGCGTAAAGCGCCAGCGGCACCAGCGAGATATCGACGCCCTGCATAGATGCAGACCGGGCCGTGCGGCGGGTCAGGATCGTGGCCTTGGCGGCGGGGTTGGTGGCGCGGACAAAATCGGCCAGGGTTTTTGGCCCCTTCCCACCACCAGCATAGCTGTCGGACCAGTCTAGTTCGAAAACATGCTCAGGGCTGTTAACGCCTTCCTGCATGCTCAGCAAATCGATACCGCCGCCCTTCCAGCTGGCATAGGCCTGGTTGTCCATGCCCCCGGTCCCCAGCCACTGGGTGACAAGGGCTGTTTCCGCCAAACGGGGGAAAGCATCGTCGTCCGGCGCCACCGGCCCGAACATTGCCGCATACAGACTGGGCTGGGTGAGATAGACCTTGAAGGCGACGGCGCGCTGGAAGCGCCTGGCCGTTTTATCGACCCTGGGCAGACGGCGAATCAAAAAGGCCTGCTCCAGATGATCAAGATATTTTCTGAGCGTATTCTTGGCCACCCCGATGGCCTTGGTCAGTTCCTCGATGTTGACTTCCCGTGCCGTATTCAGCGCCAACAACGCCAACAGCCGGGACAACTCCCTTGTGTCGCTGATCCCTGACAAGCTGGCCAGGTCCTGATGCAACGCCGCGTCGACATCCAAGAAGCCGCCAAAATTGACGTAGCGGATGAATTCCGTATTCAGGTCCTGCAATGCATCCGGCGATACGGTCATCGATGCTTGCCCATTGCCGGCACTGGCGCCTAACAATTCTTTTTCTGCGCCGGCAAAGCGCAGGTGCTCCAAAAACGTCATCGGCGGCAGGACAAAAGTTTTTACGCCGCCCCCGGCAGGGGCCTTGCCCGTGATCAAAGACGGCGCGTTTGAGGAAACGGCACAGATAAAATGCGCCCTTGGCCAATCCTTTGCCAACGCTGTCAGTATAATTTGCCAATCTCGGAGATACTGGACCTCGTCAACGAATATAGTGACTTCTCTTTCCGGGCCGTTGCCAAACTGGTCCATAAATAGTTTGAGTAATCTTTCGGGCGGCACCGATGCAATGCCGGGCGAAGCCAGCGAGCAATAAAGAACACTTTCAGGGGCCGCGCCCCGTTCGATCAACTGGGCAATCCGTTGGCGCATCATCACGGTTTTTCCGGCCAGAAGCGACCCGGCCAGGAGCAATATTTCCCCCGCCGCCAGTTCTCCGGCGCAATCGGAAAATGCCTGAAAGAAAATCCGCGTCGAGGACGGGACTGGGGCAGCGCTGGGGCTTTCTTGCCCGCTCTTTCCCCACCAGGGATTATCGAAGCAAAAGCGTGAAATTAGTTCCTTATCCGAAATGAATTCCATGAATGCCCGGCTTTATTCGCGGTCAGAATCAGCTAAATTTTAAGATCAATTAAAACAATCTCGTATAATAAGATTATTTAATTAACTCTGTTTAAGTAAAATGACTGAAAACAAGGCCAAAAGTCAAGGGATTCAGGGTTGATACTTTTTTAGCATAAGGCGACCGATGAATTCTTTTTCGCAATTCCGGCAATGCCTCGGCCTCGAACCAGGGGTTCTTTTTCTCCCATCCTTGTGCGCGCCAGCTTGGATGGGGGGGTGAAAAATAGGTGGGAAAGTATTCCCGGAAGGAGCGGATATCGGATAGCAGGGTTTTAAAATTCGCCATTACAGGACCAGTTTAAGAAAAAAAAGAGCCGCAGAAACAAACTTTATTCAACCACCAGAAAATGAATGGAAAACAGGTCGTTGTCGTCGGTCCAGGTTTTTGTCTGTAGAAACCCGGCAGACCCGGCCAGATCGGAAAATTCATCGATGGTATATTTATAGGAATTCTCCGTATGGATGGTTTCCCCTTTGCGGAAGCGGAAATCGCGGCCGAGAATTTCCACCGTCTGCTCCTTTTCGCTCGCCAGATGCATTTCCACCCGGCCGATATCGGCATCGTAACGAGCTTCGTGGCGAAATCCACCAAGGTCGAAGCCGCCATCCAACTCGCGGTTAATACGGCCCAGGATGTTCAGGTTAAACGCCGCCGTGACGCCGGCGGCATCGTCATAGGCCCGGTTCAGGATAGCTGCGTCCTTTTTCAAATCCACGCCAATCAGCAGCGCGCCGCCCGAACCGAGGGTATCGGCAATGGTCTTGAGAAACATTTTTGCAGCCCCATGGTCAAAATTACCGATGGTCGAGCCCGGGAAAAAACCGACGCGCCTTGCGCCGCCACTCAAAGCCTTTTCAGGCAGCGTTACCGGTTTGGTGAAATCGGTAACAAGCGGGCGAACATCAAGGCCTTCATATTCGTCGGCGAATTCCCGTACCGACTGGATGAGGTGTTCTTCGGAAATATCAATGGGCACAAAGGCATCCGGATTCTTCAGGGCGTCCAACAAAATTCGCGTTTTAACCAATGACCCGCAGCCATATTCGATCAGGCAGACGCCGGCGCCGATGAGATCGGCTATCTCAACGCCATGCGTCTTCAGTAGGGCGATTTCCGTCCTCGTCGGATAATATTCGTCTACCCGGCAGATGGCATTGAACAACTCCGAGCCCTGGGCGTCATAGAAATATTTGCACGGCAATTCCTTTTGCGGCTTTGACAGACCCATGAACACATCATCGCGAAAGGGCTTCAAGGCAGCGGGGCAGTCAAATATCTGAACGTTGGTGTCCATAAAATCACATCTCAAAAATATTAAAGTGTTGGAATTAAACGTCCTCGGCCAGTCGCAAACCGCTGAACTGCCAGCGGTCGGGGGGGTGAAAAAAATTGCGGTAGGTGGGGCGGACGTGGCCCTTGGGTGTCGCCGCCGAGCCGCCCCGCAAGACCATCTGGCCGCTCATGAACTTGCCGTTATATTCGCCGACGGCACTGCTCACCGCCCGATAGCCGGGATACGGCGCGTACGCGCTTTGCGTCCATTCCCAGACATCGCCGAACACTTGGCGCGTCTGCTGCCCACCTTGCTTGGCGGGGACGGGATGGAAATGGCCCTGATCGGCAAAATTACCTTCGGGTGTTCCTTCTGGTGCGCACTCGGTGGCAAACCGTTCCCATTCCGCTTCCAGCGGCAGGCGCTTGCCCGCCCACTTGGAGTAGGCATCGGCCTCGAAAAAGCTGACGTGGCAGACCGGCTCTGCTGCATCGACGCAGCGCAACCCCGACAACGTCGTCATCTGCCAGGTTTCTTCCTCTAAGGCCTCATCTTGCTGCCAGTAAAGCGGCGCGCGCCAATGGTTTTCCTGCACCGTCGCCCAGCCGTCGGACAACCAGAATTCCGCGCGCTCGTACCCGCCGTCATGGATGAATTCGAGAAATTCGCCATTGCTTACGGGGCGGGACGCCATGCGGAACCCGCTCTGCCAGACCTTGTGGCGCGGGCCTTCATTATCGAAGGCAAAGCTGTCTCCGTCATGGCCGATCTCGAACAGGCCTTCACAGAATTCGATCCACGTCAGCGCCGCCGAGCTGTCAACGCCGTGCGGTTTGAAGGCCTGATACGCGGGCTTGAGAGGATTGCAAGACAATACGTGCTTGATATCGGTCAGTATCAGTTCCTGGTGTTGCTGTTCATGATTGAGGCCAAGTTCCAACAGCGGGATAATTTTAGCCCAGGCCCCATCATCGGCATCCGCGATCAGGGTTTTCATGGCCGCGTCCACGTGGCGGCGATAGGCGTGGATGTCTTGCAGCGGCGGGCGTGACAAAAGCCCCCGTTTCGGCCGTTCGTGGCGCGGCCCGACGGCTTCGTAATAGGAATTAAATAAAAAATTATAATCGGGGTGAAATTCTTCGTACCCGGCAGCGAAGGGTTTCAAAATAAATATCTCAAAAAACCACGTCGTATGGGCCTTGTGCCACTTCGTCGGGCTGACATCAGGCATCGACTGAATGCACTGGTCTTCGCCCGATAACGGCGCGCCCAGGTCCATGGTCCGGGCGCGCACGCCAGCAACCAGCACCTGGAAATCATCCCGAGATAGCCCTGACGCGTCCCCCGACTTCCGGTTTTGAGGTTGCAACCCCATGCTTTAACCTCACAAATTGCGCTGGCCCATTCAAGGGTGGATGTTGGTTTTTTGCTGACTTAATCGTTTCGATTTTAAAACAATCCCTTGTTTCTGGGTTTTCCGCGCCTCTCTTAACGGGAAAGCTACCAGCCTTGCGGCAAATTTTTCTGGCATCGGCCAGCATGCACGCTGTTGCTGGACCGTTCGTAACCTAGGATAATCCAGGAGCCTTTTATTTAAACCTACGGGGAAAAAGCTTTTGGTCAACGTCCTGTTCGTCTGTCTTGGCAACATCTGCCGGTCGCCCACCGCCGAAGGCGTGTTCCGGGGGCTGTTGAAAAAAGAAGGCCTGGGCAGGCAGATCAACGTCGATTCCGCCGGCACCGGCAACTGGCACGTCGGCAGCCCGCCGGACCGCCGCGCCCAGGCGGCGGCCAAAGAACGGGGCATTGACCTTTCCGAACAACGCGCCCGTCAGGTGATAAAAGACGATTTCAACCGTTTCGATTACGTTATCGCCATGGATTCGGACAATCATGTTAACCTTTCCCACCTGTGCCCGCCCGGTGACGAGAAAAAACTTCACCTGTTTCTCGACTTCGCACCGGAACTTGGTCGAGGCGACGTGCCCGACCCCTATTACGGCGCCGACGGCGGCTTCGAAGGGGTGCTCGATATGATCGAGGCGGCGTCCCAAGGGCTGCTCGCCGATATCCGTGAAAACTATCTTTAGGCGCCTTTTATGCACGCTTCCGCCATAACTTCCCGCCTAGACAACATCATCGCCGACATCACCGGCTCCCAACCGGTCCGATCTCAACCCATGGGCGGCGGCTGCATTAGCGATGTCAGGCGCATCACGCTACAAGATGGCCGCACCATTGTCGCCAAGACCGGTGATCCCTGCAGCGGGCTGGAGTTGGAAGGCATGATGCTTAATTACCTGCGCGACAAGGCGGGTTTGCCGGTGCCCGATGTGCTCTATGCCCTTGACGGTTTATTGTTGATGGGCCACCTGGAAACATCCGGCGGCCTCACCGACAGCGCGCAAGAAGAAGCCGCCGACCTGCTGGCGGCGCTACATGGGGTCACGGCGGATACCTATGGGTTCGAAATGACGACGCTCATCGGCGGCCTCAAGCAGCCCAACCCGCCGAGCGGCTGCTGGCTTGATTTTTTCCGCGAGCAACGGCTCCTCTACATGGCCCGTGAAGCCATGGATGCCGGGCGCTTGCCACCGGGACTAATGGGACGGATTGAACAACTGGCCGGGCGCCTCGGCGAGTGGATCGGTGAGCCGGACGTGCCGTCGCTGGTTCACGGCGACATGTGGGCCGGCAACGTGCTCTGCCACCAGGGCGGTATCGCCGGTTTCGTCGATCCGGCGATCTATTACGCCGATTCGGAGGTCGAACTTGCTTTCTCAACGCTGTTTTCCACTTT